>NZ_JBIAUG010000004.1:0-38928 GCF_042892575.1 Streptomyces sp. NPDC001744 | reverse complement strand
TCGTCCCTTCGAGCGTCGTGACAACGACCGTCCGTCCGGTGGCTTCCGTCGTGACGACCGTCCCTCGGGTGGTTTCAACCGTGACGGCGACCGCGGTGGCCGTCCCTTCGAGCGCCGTGACGACCGTCCCTCCGGCGGTCACCGGGGCAGCGACCGTCCGTTCAACCGCGACCGCCGTGACGACCGTCCGGCCGGCGGCTTCCGCTCGGGCGGCGACCGCCCGTACGGCCGCCGCGACGACCACCGCGGCACCGGCTCGACCGGTTCGACCGGTGGCTCCTTCGGCCGCCGCGACGACAAGCCGCGCTGGAAGCGCAACGGCTGACCTCGCGCAACCTCGCGCAGAGGTACACGCGGGATCCTGGGACAGGGCCCGTACGGCACTCCGGTGCCGTACGGGCCCTGTCCCTTTGCGCGGGACGGGCCCTGTCCCTTTGCGCGGGACGGGTCCTGTCCCTCCGGGCGGGGCGGGCCGGTCTCTTTGAACGTGTTCGAAAGCCTCTTCCTTCCGTCCGCCGGGGCTGTTAGCCTCGCCCTACTTGCACGGGGGGTTCGGCAAGGACGGGGCACGCGACCGAGCGTCGCCGACTGCGGCACGGGGTGCCGCGTCCCCTCCGTGCGCCCATCTCATGCATGGAGACGACGTGAACCACCACGTTCGGCCCCGGAGGGCCACCCTTCGCCGCGTACTCGGCGCCGCGCTGATACCCGTCGTCGGCGTCGGCGTCGCGGCGACCGCCGCCCCCTCCGCCTTCGCCGTCCCGGCCGTTCGCGCCGCCGCCCTCACCACCCCCGACCCGTGGGCGGAGTCCACGGCGCTGTCGGACGGTACGGCGGACGAGGGCGTGCTCGACCTCGTGACCGCGAAGGACGGTGCGGTCGTCGCCCTCGCCTACCGGGTAGGCGCCGACCGCAAGACGCACGAGCTGAGGGCCCTGGTGCGCCCGGCGGGCAGCACGGCCTGGGGGACGCCGCAGCTCCTCGCCACGACGCCCACATACCCCCAGGACACCAGGCTGACCGTTTCCGCGGACGGCGCCGTCGTCGCGACGTGGTCCGGAGGCACCGCGTGGGTGGTGGGCGACACGTTCCGGATGGCCGTGCTCGAGGCCGGCGCCACGACCTGGTCCGCCGTGACCGACGTCCCGGCCCCGGGCTCCCACGGCATCAAGGTCGCCGGCTCCCCCTCCGGCAGGCTGGTCGCGGTCTGGGTGAAGTCGGCGGGACGCACGAGTGCCGTGTACACGTCGGTCCGTCCGGCCCCCGGCCAGGCGTGGTCGGACCCGGTCCGGCTGAGCGAGGACCTGCCGGGCATCGAGCTGGTGTACCAGGCGGAGCTGGTCGTCTCGGAGCAGGGCGCCGCGACCGTGGCCTTCGACCAGTACGGCGCCCTGAAGGGCGAGGTGAAGGTCGCCGAACTGCCCGCGGACGGCACGGCCTGGACCACGCCGGTCACCGTCTCCCAGCCGGATCTCCACGCGAGAGTCCCGTCCCTCGCGCTCGGCAAGGACGGGCGTGCCGTGCTGGTCTGGGCGAACCAGGCCGCCCCCGACAGCTCGGAGACGACCCAGGTGTTCGCCCAGCGCCCGGCCGGAAGCACGGTCTGGAGCGCCGAGGAGCCGGCCGGAGGCTTCGAAGCCGGAACCTGGCGGCAGGTCGTCGTCGGACCCGAGGGCGACGTCACCCTGCTCAGCGTCACGTACGGGGAAAGCGACGGGTTCGCCGCCCGGACCGTCACCCGGTCCGCCGCGACCGGGGCCTGGTCCCCCGTGAAGGCCCTCTCCACGGGTTACGTCCCGGACGACCAGTTCGACCTGGCGGTCGGCCCGGACGGCGGTGTCCACGCGATCTGGACGCAGAACATCGGCGACAACCGGAAGGTGATGGCGTCCTCCCGGGTGAACGGCGCCTGGTCCGACGCTCCGACGCCGCTGAGCACCAACACCGAGGGGTACGCCCTCGGCCAGGTGACCGCCGACGCGGCCGGGCGGCCCGTCGCCGTGTGGCAGCAGACGGCCGGGGAACTCGACCAGATGCGCGCGGCGACCACCGCGCCCGCCCCCGTCGTTCCCCCGAAGCCGCTGCCCGCCTGGCGCGACGTCAGCGGTGACGGCAGGGGCGACCTGCTCGCCCTCGCCCCGGACGGGACACTGACCGTGCGGACCGGCACCGACACCGGCGCGCTCGGCACGGGCGCCTCGGCGGCGGGCTGGCCGGTGACCTCCACGGTGGTGCCGTTCGGGGACCTGTCGGGCGACCGCTGCAACGACCTCCTGGTGAGGGACGCCGCCGGCTTCCTCACCCGGTACGACGGCGGCTGCGGCAAGGCGTTCGCGCCGAGCGGGGCGCGGCTGGTGATCGGCGGCGGCTGGAACGCCTACGACAGCCTCACCGCGCCGGGCGACCTGACGGGTGACGGCCGGACGGACCTCCTCGCGCGCACGCCGGCCGGCGAGCTGTACCTGTACGCGGACGACGGCGCGGGCAAGTTCGCGCCGCGCGTGCGGATCGGCGTCAGCTGGCAGGTGTACAACACGGTCGTCGGCGTCGGCGACCTGAACGGGGACAAGGCCGGCGACCTGATCGCCCGGGACACGGCCGGCGTGCTGTGGCGCTACTACGGCACGGGCAAGGGAACGCTGTCGGCCCGGGTGCAGATCGGCGTCAGCTGGCAGGTCTACGACACGCTCGCGGGCGTCGGCGACTTCACCGGCGACGGCAAGGCGGACCTGGTGGCCCGCGACGCGGCCGGCGTGCTGTGGCGGTACGAGGGCACCGGTACGGGCGCCTTCGCCGGCCGGGTGCGGATGGGCGACGGCTGGCAGGTGTACAAGACGCTGTCCTGACGTCCGAGGCCGAGGCCGGGGCCGGGGCCGGGGCGGACGGCCGGAGCCGGGAGCGAAGACCGGGGACGGGACGGACGTCCCGAGACGGGATCGACGTCCGGAACCGGGGCGGGAACCGGCCCCCGGGGCCGGGTGCGGGGCGGGAACCGTCCGTACCCGGCCCCGGCTCCCGTTCCGTACCGTTCCCGTCCCCGTTCCCGTTCCCGCTTCCGGCCCGGCGGCACCACCGCCCCCGTTCCCGTACCGCCCCCCGATTCGCACCTCCGTACGACCGGATACGCTCAGCCGGTTGACGGGGGCGGGAGCGCGGGCCGGGGGCCCGGCGGACACCCGGCTCCGCACCACGTACCACGCACATCACACTGCCCCGGGGAGGGACCTCTTTGCCTCGTTCCGCACGCGCGCGACACACCCGTGCGCGTATCGCCGTCCTCGCCACCGCGCTCCTCGCGTCCGGCGCGGCCCTCCATCCCGTCACGACCGCGCGGGCGGCGACCGCGACGGACGCCGACCGGATGGACGTCGCGCCCAACTGGCGGGCCGTGCCCCGGCAGGTGGCCGTCGCCGCGGTCGGCCCCACGGGCTACGCGCACGAGACGGAGGACCCCCACCAGTCGTACGGCGGGAAACTGGAGTGGACGGACTTCGCCGACCCCGCGAAGAGCTTCTCCCTGGGGTACGACAAGGGAGCCCTGCCCTTCGCGCAGTCGGGCACCGGCGGGCGCTACCTGTACGTCCGGCCCGGCGTCGGCCTTCACGCCCTGCACGACCTGGAGACCGGTACCGAGCGGCCGTTCGTGGTGCCGCAGGGCGCGGCTTACATCGGGCTGTTCGGCGAGACGCTGCTCTTCCGGGAGGGCCCCTCCGCGACGGACCCGGACCGGCCGGTCGGGTACTACCTGACGCGCGCCGACGACCCGGACGGGGCCCGCGCGCCCGTCACGGGCTGGCCCGAGCAGGCCGACCTGGACCAGGCGCGGATCACGGCCGGTGACGCCTCCACGGCCGTGTTCCAGTTCGCCCGCTTCCCCGAGTCGGTCGGCTACGGCTACTCGGACCTCGGCCTCGTCGACCTGCGCACCGGCCGGACGACAGTGATCCAAACGCCCGTCGCGCACGCCCTCGAACCGGTCGGGCCCGTGACCCTGAGCCCCGAACGGCTCGCCTGGGTGGACCGGAACCGCACGGTGCACCTGCGGGACCGCTCCGACCCGACCGGCGCCGAGCGGACCTTCCCGCTCCCCGAGGGCCTGGGCACCGAGCGCATCGGTCTCGTGGGCGACTGGGTCCTCGCCCTGGGCGACTTCTCCGGCACGGGCTCCGTCCTGCGGCGGAAGCTCGTCGCGCTGCACCCCGACGGGCGCGCGCAGCACCTCCTGGACATGGCCGAGGAGGAGCTGAACCAGATACCCGGCGGCGGCGTGGCCGTCGTCGGCGGCTCCTCGTCCGCCGACTGGGCGCTCCTCAAGGTGCTCCCGGGCAAGGGCGACGGCGCCCCGGTCCTGGAGAAGCTGCGCCGGATCGAACCGCTGCCGGCCACCGTCGACTCGCTGGCCCTGGGCGGGGGCCACCTCTCCACCCTGGAGACGAACACCTCCAAGGGCCTCGGCCTGTACGGGCGGACGCTGCCGGTCGGCCCCGTGCGCACCGGATCCCCGGAGCCCGTGTGGGCCGGTGCCGAGCGGGGCCACCTGGGGAACGACCCCACCCCGCTCTTCGCCACCGGCGACGGCCGCACGGTCTACGTGGCGGGAGGCGCCGACGCCCGGAAGGAGGTCGTCGCCCGCGCCTCCTCCGGCCGGGAGGTCCGCATCCCCACCAGGAAGTCCGAGGGCCGGATCGCCGACGCCTTCGGCCGCTGGGCCGTCTTCCACGAGGGCCGTACGAGCGCCCCCGGCCAGATCACGTCCGGCGCGACGCTCGTCCTCGACCTGGACGCCGGGACCACCGTCGTCACCAGGACCTCCCAGACGGCGGCCGCCCTGTGGGGCGACACCCTGTACGAGGCCACGGCCGTTCCCGGCGAGGTCGTCCGTACCGACCTGGCCACCGGCAAGGCGCTCGCCAAGGTCGCCACCGGCGCCGAATGCCGGGCGACGGAACTCCAGGTGACCGGCCACTGGCTGTACTGGGCCTGCTCCCAGTTCCTCCAGCAGGGCGTGGTCGACCTGAACACGGGCGTGCCGATCAAGCTGGACAAGGGCCCCCTCTCGGGTCCCCTGCTCGGCGACGGCTACCTCGTGCAGCAGAGCACCTCGTACGGGTCCAACCTCGACCTCGTCGACTTCCACACGGGCACGGCGGCCCCGGCCCGCCCGCTCCCCGGCTCCTCCCAGGTCGTGTCGGGCGACAGCCGCCGCACGTCCTGGACGGTGGACCGCTTCGGCGGCGGCGTCGCGTACAAGGACCCCGACCACCTCACCCACGTGGTGTGGCCGGGCGTGCCCACCTCCGCCCTCACCGCCGCCTCGGCGAGCGCGCCGGCGGCGATGCGTCCGCAGGACGGCTGGAAGGCGTCCTGGACGCTCTCCAGGCCGGCGGCGATCTGGCGGCTCACGATCCGCGAGCGGTACAGCGGCGCGACGGTCCGCGAGTTCGGGGCCGACGAGACCCGGAACCGGATTGACGTGGCCTGGGACGGACGGACGGCGGCGGGCAGGACCGTGGCCAACGGCACGTACGTCTGGGAACTGACGGCGGGCGCGGCGGACGGCCAGGGCCGGGACCTGACGGCCTCGGGAACGATCACGGCCACCGGTGGTGCGCCCGCGTGGCGGGACCTGGCCGGGAACGACGGCTTCGGCGACCTGCTGGTGTCGGACGCGGCGGGCCTGGTGTCGATGTACCGGGGCAACGGGACCGGCGGCCTGTCGGCGCGGATCGCCGGCACGGGCACCGCGTTCCCCGCCACGACCGTCCTGGTGCCGTACGACGACGTGGACGACGACAGGTGCGCGGACGTGCTCGCCCGGGTGGGCGACCGGCTGCGGGCGTACCGGCCGGGTTGCGGCAAGGTCGTCTCCGCCTCCTCGCCGTACACGGAGATCGGCGTGGGCTGGGGGCAGTACGACGTCCTGACCTCGCCGGGAGACCTGGACGGCGACGGACGCACGGACCTGCTGGCGCGTCAGGCGTCGACGGGGGACGTGTACTTCTACGGGGGCACGGCCGACCACCGGTTGAAGGCCCGCGTGCGGATCGGGACCAACTGGAAGCTGTACGCGAAGCTGGTGGGCGCCGGTGACCTGAACGGCGACGGGCGGGGCGACCTGCTCGGCGTGGACGCCTCGGGCGTGCTGTGGCAGTACCACGGCACGGCGGCCGGCGGCGTGACGGCCCGGACGCAGGTCGGTGGCGGCTGGGGCGTCTACTCGGCTCTGGCCGGGACCGGCGACCTGAACGGCGACGGCCGCGCGGACCTGGTCGCCCGCGACACCACGGGCAAGCTCTACGCCTACTACTCCACCGGCTCCGCCGCCACCCCCTACGGGGGCCGCGTCCTCATCGGCACCGGCGGCTGGAACACCTTCACGTCCCTCTTCTGACCCGCCTCCGGGGCCCGGTCCGTGCGATCGGGCCCCGGGACGGTGTCCGGGAGGGCCGGGGGCGTCGCGCGGAGGGGCGCGCGGCGCGACCGGTGTCGGATACCCGATCGGCTCCGGGGATCACTCGGGCTATGCTGCACGGGTGTGCTTGTCCACGGGCCGTTAGCTCAATTGGTCAGAGCAGCGGACTTTTAATCCGTTGGTTGTGGGTTCGAGTCCCACACGGCCTACCCGTCACCGGGTCAGGAAGCCTTTCCCGACCCGGTGCTCAGCGCCCCGCCCGGTTCCTGCCGGTCGGGGCGCTTCGTGTTGTCCGGTGTGCGCGCCCGGCACTTCCTAGGCGGGCCCGGGCGGCAGGTGGACGGTCATGATCAGGTGGCAGGTCCCGGTTCCCGCGCCGCGGTAGGTGTGGGAGGTGTCGCCGTCGAAGGCGGCCGTCTGGCCGGCCTCGACCGGGTGTTCCGTGCCGTCGACCACGAGCACCATCCGTCCGGCGGTGACGCTGACGGTCTCGGTCACGCCCGTCTGGTGGGGATGGCTGGGGTACTCCTCGCCGGGTTCCAGCTTCCAGCGCCAGACCTCGGTGGCCGCCGGTCCGCCGGTGGTCAGCATGAGCCGGGCCTCGCTGCCGTGCTCGCCCTTCCACAGGGGCATGACGGATTCGGCGCCCACCACCCGGACGCGTTCCTCGGACCGGCCCTCCATCAGGGTGGAGACGGAGACGCCGAGGGTGTCGGCGAGGCGGACCAGGGTGGCGAAGTTCGGGTTGCCCTGGGCCTTCTCCAGTCCGACCAGGGCGCCCTTGCTGACCTTGGCGCGGCGGCCGAGTTCGTCCAGGGACAGCCCGGCCCGGTGGCGGGCGGCCCTGACGTTGTGCGCGAGCGTCCGCAGGGCGGCCTCGGTCTCGGTCATCGCTTCGTCCCTCCAGGCGGTGGATCAGCGCATTGCACCACTCGGTCGTTCGGTTGACGAGACCCGGTCGATGCGTTGTACGGTGTGGTCGTTCCATTGATAGTAAGGGATGTACCCGTGATCGCTCTGCTGCTGGCCCTGGGCAGCTCCCTGGCCTACGGATGCGCCGACTTCCTCGGCGGTCTCGGCGCCCGCAGGGCCCACGTCCTGCGCACCGTGATGATCGCCGCTCCGGCCTCGCTCACCGTGGAACTGCTGCTGTGGCCCTTCCTCGGTGCCTCGTTCGACCCGGCCACCCTCGGGTGGGGCGCCGCGTCCGGCGTCGCCTCCGCCGCGGCGTTCGCCCTGCTCTACCGCACGCTCGCGATCGGCCCCATGAACGTCCTCTCCCCCGTCACCGCGCTGGTCTCGGCGGTGCTGCCGGTCGGCGTCGGGCTGCTGCAGGGCGAACACCTGGGGCCGGCCGGGCTGATCGGCCTGCCGCTGGCGCTGGCGGCGGTGGTGCTGGTCAGCGCCGGGCACGGGGCGAAGTCGGTCCGTCCGTCGCGCACCGCGCTGCTGCTGGCCCTCGGCGCCGGGGCCGCCATCGCCCTGCAGCTGGTCTTCCTGCACCAGGCGCCGTCCGACAGCGGCGTCGGGCCGCTGATCGTCGGCCGCGCCGTCTCCTCCGCGGTCACCCTGGCCGCGGCCGGCCTGATGTACCGCAGGCTCGGTTCCGAGAAGCCCGCGTACGCCCTGTCGGCGACGGCGGGAGTGCTGGACTCGGTGGCCAACCTGCTCTTCCTGCTCGCCGCCCGCGGCGGCGACCTGGCCGTCGTCGCCGTGATCACCGCCCTGTACCCGGCCGGCACCGTCCTGCTCGCCCGCGGCGTCCTCGCCGAACGGGTCCACCGGGGCCAGCTGGTCGGCCTGGGCGCCGCCGCCGTCGCCGTCAGCCTCCTCGCCCTCGCCTGACCCCGTACCGCCCCGGAAGGACCTCCGCATGTTCATCCAGCCCTGGGACGCCGCCCTGGACGACGCCGAGTGGCAGGCGTGGATCGCCGACGGCCACGACTTCGGCGTCCTCGGCGTCAACGGCCCGTCCGGAGGCGCGCCCGTCGTCGTGCCCACCCACTTCACCGTCGAGGGCACCGGTCTGCTGATCCACCTCGCCCGGCCGAACCCCGTCTGGAAGGCGATCGAGGCCGCCCCCGACGTCACCTTCACCGTCATCGGCGACTACGCCTTCGTCCCCGGGCCCTGGCGCGCAGCGCCCGGCACCCCGGCCACCGACGGCGTCCCCACCAGCTACTACGCGGCCGTCCAGTTCACCTGCCGGGCCACGATCGTCGACGACCCCGAGGCCAAGGCCGAACTGCTGCGCCGCCAGATGGCCCACTTCCAGCCCGAGGGCGACCACGCCCCCGTCGAGGCCGGCCGGCCCCCCTACGGGCGGATGTTGTCCGGCATCCGCGGCCTGCGCCTGGACGTCACCGAGGTACGGGCGAAGTTCAAGTACGACGACCACAAGCCGGTCGGGCAGCGCGCCGACACCGCCCGCCGGCTCACCGAACGCGGCACCGGCCCCGACGCGGACGCCGCGGCCCAGCAACTGCGCCGCCTGGACCGCGTCGGCCCCTGGAAAGCCTGACCCCGCCGCCCCGCCGCCCCGCCGCCCCGCCGCCCCGCCGCACCGCCAGCCCGCCGCCCGGCCCGCTGCCCCGCCCACCTCCCGGAACGGACCCTTCCGATGACCGTCTTCCACCTCACCCCCGCCGTCGCCGAAGCCTTCCCCGGCACCCTCGCCGCCGTCGTCACCGCCACCGGCCTGCGCGGCCGCGAACCGTGGCCCGCCACCGCCGTCGCCCTGGAAGACCTGGAACGACAGCTCGCCGACGGCACCTGGCAGCCCGCCGACGAGACCGACCCGCGCGTCGAGGCGTGGCACACCGCCTACCGCTCCTTCGGCACCAACCCCCGCCGCGTCCGGCCCAGCGTCGACGCCCTCGGCCGCCGCCTCACGAAGAAGGGCACCCTGCCCCGGATCAACCCGGCCGTCGACTCCTACAACGCCGTCTCCGTCCGGCACGGACTGCCCGCCGGGGCCTTCGACCTCGGCCACGTCGCCGGTGACGTCGAGATCCGCCGCGCCGAAGGCACCGAGAGCTTCACCCCGCTCGGCGAGCCCGACGTCACGGAGACCCCCGGGCCCGGCGAGATCGTCTACACCGACGACGACGGCGTGCTGACCCGCCACTGGAACCACCGCGACGCCCACCGCACCCGCGTCACCGAGGACTCCACCCACGTCGCCTTCATCCTCGAAACCCTCCACGCCGCCCGCGACGGGCACCTCGTCGAGACCGCCGCCGCCGAACTGCGGGACCTGCTCGCAGAACACTCCGACGCGGTCACCGTCCACCACCTCGACCCGGCCCACCCGCGGGTCTCCGTCTGAACCACCCCCTCGTGTGGGTACGCGCGCGCGTACGGGGGCCGTTCGCGCGTGTACGGGGCGGGCTCCCGGACGAGAACGGCACCCGCCGCCCTTTCCGGCGTCCGGGACGGGGCCGGAAACCGGACGGTGCCGCCGGGGCGGACGGACCCGCCGGTGGCGGGGCGGACGGAGCCGCCTTCTCCGGCGGCCTCGGGGATCTCCCGGGGTTTCGTCTCCCCGGACTCAGGGTTCCGCGCCGCGGGGTTTCAGGGTTTTCCGGGTGGTTTCCGCTGCGTGGGGTAGGCAGGCCGCGGGGTACGGAAGGAGAGACGGCCCGGCCACCGGGAGGTCATCACTCCCGGGAGAGCCTTTTCCCGTGGACCCCCGCCCCCGAACGGCCTGGTCGGAGCGCGGGCCGGAAGGGCGTGGGGAAAGGTGGGAACGGAATGCGGAGGTGGGGTCGGTGACGGTGAGCGGTTCCGGTGATCCGGTGGGAGCGGCCCGCTGGCTGGCGCGCTGCGCGCTGCTCGCGGCGCTGGCGGCGGTCGTGGTCCTGCTGACGGCGCTGGGCGGCGGCGGAGTGCTGATCCTGGTGGCCGGACTGGCGGGCCTCGCCCTGTCGGCCGTGGGCGTCTGGTGGTTCCTGGCCCATCGGGGACCGCTGCGGCTGCTCGGCGCGCTGCTCGCGGTGGCCGCGCCCGTCACGGTCCTCACGCTGTACGTCGTGGGGGGCGTCTGGGTGAACGCCCTCGTGGCCCTCGCCCTCTGGGGCGCGGCCCTGTCCTGCGCCCGGTCCGCCCTGCGCCGTCCGGGGGTGGACGGGACCCGGCCGATGCGGGGCGCGCCGGCGGCCCGGCCCGCGAAGCCCGTCCTGATCATGAACCCGAAGTCCGGGGGCGGGAAGGTCGAGCGCTTCGGACTCGTCGAGCGCGCCGAGGAGCGGGGCGCCCGGGTGATCCTTCTCGACCCGTCCGAGGACACCGACGTCGCCGAACTCGCCCGGCGGGCCGTGGCCGAGGGCGCCGACCTCCTGGGCGTGGCCGGCGGCGACGGCACACAGGCGCTCGTCGCCGCCGTGGCCGCCGAGCACGACCTGCCGTTCCTCGTCGTCTCCGCGGGCACCCGCAACCACTTCGCCCTGGACCTCGGTCTCGACCGCGCCGACCCCTCGACCTGCCTGAACGCGCTGACCGACGGCGAGGAACTGCGGGTCGATCTCGGTACGGTCGCCGGCCGGCCCTTCGTCAACACCGTCTCCTTCGGGGTGTACGCGGACGTCGTCCAGCACCCCGAGTACCGCGACGCGAAGGCCGGCACCGCTCTGGACGCCCTTCCCGACCTGCTCCAGGGAGGTGAGGGCGACCGCGTCGACGCGACCGTCGACGGCACCCCGCTCGACGCGCAGCAGGCGCTCCTGGTCAGCAACAATCCGTACGCCACACCCGATCCGCTCAGCACCGCCCCCGCCCGCAGACCCCGGCTCGACGGGGGCGAACTCGGTGTGATCGGCATCCGGGTGGAGGGCGCGGTGCAGGCCGCCGAGCTGGCGGTACGGGGGACCCAGGCGGCCGGCCTGAACGTCCTGACGGCCCGCAGGGTCGAGGTCACCTGCGACAGCGGCGACGGCCCTCTCTCCGTCGCGGTCGACGGCGAGGCCCTGACCCTGCCCGCCCCGGTCGTCTGCACCCTCCGCCCGCGCGCCCTGCGGGTGCTCGTTCCCCGCGACCGGCCGGGCACCACACCCCCGAAACCGCCTCTGGACTGGCGACGCATCACCGAGCTGGCCTTCCACCGCTCTTCCGTCCACTGATCCCCGGCACCGGGCCCACCGGCACCCGATCTCCGACCACACTCCCCGACCACCGAGCCCCCGAGGAGCGGCGCATGACCGACGACACGACCACCGGGACCGCCCGTCCGAACGCCGGTACCGGCCACACGGCCGCCGGGACCGCCCAGGACATCCTGCGCGACCTCCGGGCCGTCGACGGTGCCGTGTACGCCGCCGTGGCCGCCACGCCCACGCCCACCCTCGACACGGCCCTCCGCCGGCTCTCCACGGCGGCCGACCACTCCAAGATCTCGCTCGCCATCGCGGCGGCGCTCGCCCTCTTCCCGGGCCGTCCGCGCCGGGCCGCGCTCGCCGGGATCGGTGCGGTCGCGGTGGCCTCGGCCACGGCGAACCTGCTGGGCAAACGGCTCGTCCGCAGGTCGCGACCGGACCGCGAGGCGGCCCGGGTGGTGGCGGGCCGACACGTCCCCATGCCCGACTCGGCCTCGTTCCCCTCGGGGCACACCGCGTCGGCGGTCGCCTTCGCCACCGCCACGGGGGTGGTGCTGCCCGCCGCCGCCGTGCCCCTCGGCGTCCTGGCGGCGACGGTGGGGTACTCCCGGGTCCACACCGGCGTGCACTACCCGGGCGACGTGGCGGCGGGCGCCGTCCTCGGCGTCGCCAGCGCCGCCGTCTCCCTGACGGCCGGCGCCTCCCTGGTCCGCCGCCGGGCGGACCTGCGGGCGGCCCTCGGGGCGTGACGGCTGCCGGACGGGCGGTTCGGGCGTCGGCCGCCGAGCCGGAACCCCCGGCCCCGCGGCGGAAGGCCCCCTACCTCGCTCGCGCCAGTTCCTCCTTCGTGAGGCCGAGGGCCGTGAGGCGTTCCGGGTCGGCCAGGATCTGGAGTTCGACGATCCGGTCGCCGGCGATCGTGAACGCCATGAGCGCGCTCGGGCGCCCGTCGGCCACCGACAGGAACGCCGGTGCGCCGTTGGCCACCAGGGGCAGCACCGCCTGCCGGAACCTCGCGTACATGACGGCCTGCGCGACGACGGCCCCGGCGCCCCGCACCACCTTGGAGACGCCCGCGAGGACCCGGCCGCCGTCCGCGCGCAGCACCACGTCCGGGTCGAGGACCGCGAGCAGGCCCTCGAAGTCGCCGCCGTGCGCGGCGGCGAGGAAGGCGTCCGCGATCTTCCGTTGCCGCCGTGCGTCCGGGGCCGGGGCCGGGGAGGCGTCCCGCACCCGCCGACGGGCGCGGCTGGCGAGCTGACGGGTGGCGGCCGGGGTGCGGCTCACGACCTCCGCTATCTCGTCGAAGGAGACGGCGAACATGTCGTGCAGGACGAACGCGACCCGTTCGGCCGGGGACAGGGCCTCCAGGACGACCAGGAGGGCGAGGCCGACGGAGTCGGCGAGTTCGGCCGCGTGCGCGGGATCGACGGCGGTGGTGGTGGCGGTGGCGCCGGGGGCGTCGACGACCCGGACCACGGGGTCGGGGACGTGGTGCTCCCACGGGGTCTCGCGGCGCGAGCGGCGTGAGCGCAGCATGTCCAGGCAGACGCGGCCGACGACCGTGGTCAGCCAGCCGCTCAGGTTCTCCACCTCGCCGACGTCGGTGCGGCTGAGCTTGATCCAGGCGTCCTGGACGGCGTCCTCGGCCTCGCTCACGGAACCCAGTACGCGGTACGCCACCGCCCGCAGCCGGCCGCGTTCCTCCTCGAAGCGCCGGGCCAGAAGGTCGTTGTCCTCCACGGTCGGTCTCCCCCTTCGTCTCCCGTCGTGCCGTACGACGGGCCGGACCCCGCTCGTCGGCGGCGGGACGGGCCGCGGGTTCCGGTACGCGCGATCCCGGTGCGTGAGATCCCCGGCGATCGGCGGGAACCGGCGGGATTCCCCGGCCACGGGTCCCGAACGCCGTGGTTCCGGGGAGCGGGAGGGTGCTCTCCGTTCCCCGGATGATCACCATGACGACGGCGAGGGGCCGGGTCAACCCCGTCCTCCGCACCCCGCCGGCCCTGGTTTCGCGGTGGTCGTCACGTGCTCCGATGCGTACGGAGCGAGACCCGCGAGCCTTCTGGCGACACCAGTCGGCATCTGACGGCACCTGCCGGCACCGGCGACCGCGGCTGCCGATGGGGGCGGCCGGGCGCCCCGGCGACAACCGATTTCATGATTGCCCCGGTCATGCCGTAGAGTCGTGTTTACCGACGCGGGGTGGAGCAGCTCGGTAGCTCGCTGGGCTCATAACCCAGAGGTCGCAGGTTCAAATCCTGTCCCCGCTACTCAGTAGCAACGAAGGCCCGAATCCTTGAGGATTCGGGCCTTCGTCGTGTCGGCACGCGGTCGCGCGTTCCGCTTCCGCTTGACCTTGACGTTGCGTCAAGATCTAGCGTTCTCGGCATGGAGTGGTCGATCCAGGAGATCGCCAAGAAGGCCGGCACCACCAGCCGCACCCTCAGGTACTACGGAGAGTGCGGGCTGCTGGAACCGAGCCGGATCGGCGCGAACGGTTACCGGTACTACGACCAGGCGGCGCTCGTGCGGCTGCAGCGGATTCTGCTGCTGCGCGAGCTGGGGCTCTCGCTGCCCGCCATCGCCGAGGTCCTCGAGGGACAGCGGGACACGTCCGCCGCCCTGCGCGCCCACCTCGCCCTTCTGGAGCAGGAGCGCGAGCGCCTCGCCCGGCAGATCGCGTCGGTGCGGACCACCCTCCGCAAGACCGAGAACGGAGAAGAGCTCATGGCCGAAGAAGTGTTCGACGGTTTCGATCACACGCGGTACGAGGAGGAGGTCACCCGGCGCTGGGGCCGGGAGGCGTACGAGAGCGGCGACCGCTGGTGGCGCTCGCTCGACGCCGAGGGGAAGCGGGCGTTCATGGACGAGCAGGCCGCCATCGCCCGCGACTTCGGGAAGGCGGCGCGGGAGGGCCTGGCGGCCGGCAGCGACGAGGTGCAGGCCGTCGTGCGGCGCCAGATCGCCTGGCTGTCGGCCACGACGACGCCGACCAGGGAGTACGTGATCGGCCTCGGCCGGATGTACGTCGACGACCCCCGTTTCGCGGAGAACTACGACAAGCACGGCGAGGGCACCGCCGTGCTCGTCCGGGACGCGATGGAGATCTACGCCGAACGGAACATGTAGTTCTGGCCGGACGGCCCGTACCGGACGGCCCGTACGGGTCGCCCCCGGACCCCCGGCCGATCCCGTACCCCGCTTCCCATGCCAGTGTCCCGGTACGCCACTCGGCCGTACGGGAGTCGCCGTTCCCCGGCGTGGCGGCCACCCTGGGAGGGCGCGGTGCGGGGCCGCGGGCGGTCGGACCGGGCAGGAGAGTTCAGGTGGGGCACCCCCTAGGATCGGCGGACCGCGGGCGGCGGGACGCCGAGGGCCGTACCCGGCGGGGCGCCGGAGGGAGCGCCGCGCCCGGTCGTTCCCGGCGGGCCGGCGGGGGCGTACCCGCGTACGGCGGTGCCCGGTGGTTCATCCGCCTGCTGCCGCCGCTGATCATCGCGGGCGGTATCGCCTTCGACCTGGCGACCCCCGCCCCGTACACCGCCTCCCCGATGCTCGCCGCCGCCCCGCTGGTCGCCGCACCCTTCTTCTCCCTGCTCACGACCCTTCTCACCGGGATTACCGCCGTCCTGGCCTCGGTCGGGCTCTACCTCGGCAACGACGACGTGACCCGTGCCCCGGCCGTCGCCGAGACCCTGACCGTGTTCACCGTCTCCGGGCTCGCCCTCTTCATCAACCGGGTGGTGCGCCGCAGCGGCGAACGGCTCGCGTCGGCCCGGGTCATCGCGGAGAACGCGCAGAAGGCGGTGCTGCCGACGCCCCCCGAGCGGATCGGCGGGCTCTGGTGCGCCGCCCGCTACGAGGCGGCGCAGGCGGACGCGTTCGTCGGTGGCGACCTCTTCGCCGTACAGGACACCCCCTACGGGGTGCGGCTGGTGGTCGGGGACGTGCGGGGCAAGGGGATGGAGGCGGTCGAGGCCGTCGCCGTCGTCATCGGGGCCTTCCGGGAGGCGGCCGAGCAGGAGCGGTCCCTGGAGGACGTGGCGCAGCGGCTCGAACGGGCGCTGACCCGGGAGGGCACCCGGCGGGAGGGCCTGGACGCCTTCGAGGGATTCACCACCGCCGTCCTCGCCGAGATTCCGCGCGCCGACGGCAACGGAGCCTTCGACGGTTTCGTACGGGTCGTCAACCGGGGGCACCCGCCCCCGCTGGTGCTGCACGGGGACGGCCGGGTCGAACCGGTGGAACCGGGCCGGCCGGCGCTGCCGCTCGGCATGGGGGACCTGGCGTCGTGGCCGGACCGGGCCGAGGCGCGCCCCTACCCGCCGGGCACGACGCTGCTCTTCTACACCGACGGCCTCTCGGAGGCGCGGAACGCGGCCGGGGCCTTCTACGACCCGGTGGCACGGCTGGCCGGACGGATCTTCCCGGGGCCCGAGGAACTCCTCGACGCGCTCGTGGACGACGTACGCCTCCACACGGGCGGCGGGGCGACGGATGACATGGCCCTGCTCGCGCTGAGCCGGCCCGAGGAGGGGCGGCGGGAGCGGCGACGGACGATGCAGGTGCTGCACCGGGACGGTCACCATCCGTAGTCGAGAGGTGTCCCTGGGATAACGATTGACAAAACGTCAGATCGCGAAGGGTTTGGGGGTCTCGCGTCGCGCCGTGATAAAGGGGGGTCAAGTCGGGGCAGTTCCTGCCAATTCAATGAACGATCAAGGGGAACGGCTTGGAAACGGGACCCCCTGTCTATTAACGTTCGATAACGCAGCGCGGTCGTCCCCGCCGTCGCAAGAGACGGCACCGTGCGCGTGCGCCGAATCCCGCAAGGGAACCGGGGAACCACCATTTGGGGTGAATCGAGCCCGTCGCACCCGTGCGGCGCGCCCGTAGGAGACCTTCCTGCTCCGAACCCGTCAGCTAACCCGGTAGGCGAGAAGGAAGGAAAGGAGTGCGCCTCCGTGGCGTCCAACCCCCCTGCCCCCGAAGCCCCCTTCGACGCCTTCGGTGGTGGTGCGGCTCCCTCCGCCCCTGACACCGAGTGGAACCCCACCGAGGATTCCCTCCGCGACCGGAGCCGTTCCGGCCGGCACCGGGTCGTCAAACAGCGCTCCCACTTCGCCCGTTCCTCCACCGTCCTCGGCGTCGGCGTCATCGCGGCCGTCGGCGCGGGCGGCCTCGCCACCGCGCAGGACAAGCCCCCGGTGGCCATCTCGCTCCCGGACCTCCCGGACCTCGACCTGCCGGACGCCCACGACCTGCCCGGCATCGGCTCCCTCCTGTCCGAGGAGGAGCGGGAGGCGGTCGCCGAGGACCGCGTCAACCCGAACCCGCTGACCTCCACCGCGTACACCACCGGTGCCGACGGGCGGACCGGCGGGGCCGGGCAGGTCACGCGGGCCTCCCTGAAGGCCGACGTCCCGAGCGCCACCGACGCGGGTGAGGCCCTGCGCACCCGCATCCTCCAGCAGGCCGAGCAGCAGCAGGCGTCCGCCGACGCGGCCGAGAGGGCCGCGGCGGAGAAGGCGGCGGCCGAGAAGGCCGCGGCGGAGGCGAAGGCCAAGGCGGACGCGGCGGAGAAGGAGGCCGCCGAGGCGCGGGCGAAGGCCGAGGCGGAGGCCAAGGCGAAGGCGGAGGCCGCCGCCAGGGCGAAGGCCGAGGCCGAGCGCCTCGCCGAACTCGCCGCGAGCTACTCGCTCCCCCTCTCCTCGTACTCCATCACCGCCACCTACATGCAGTCCGGTTCGATGTGGTCCTCCGGCCACCACACGGGCCTCGACTTCGCGGCCTCCGCCGGCACCCCGCTCAAGGCGGTGCACGGCGCCACGGTGAAGTCGGCCGCCTGGTCCGGTTCCTACGGCTACCGGATCGTCCTGGAGCTGGAGGACGGCACCGAGGTCTGGTACTGCCACCTCTCGTCCATGACGGTCGGCGCGGGTCAGACCGTGTCCACCGGCGAGACCATCGGCCGCGTCGGCGCCACCGGCAACGTCTCCGGCGCCCACCTCCACCTGGAGGTGCACCCCGGCGGTGGCGACGGCGTCGACCCGGGCGCGTGGCTGCGCTCGAAGGGCCTCACGGTCTGAGGACCCGGGGGCCCGGGGACCCGGGCCCCGTCGGGCCCGGAGTTCCCGGCGGACTACCTCCGGTACGGGTTGTAGTCGCCGTAGTCCAGGTACTGCGGCGGCGCCCACACCCGTCCCGTCGCCCGGGCCGCGTACGTCAGCGCGGGCGAGGCGATCGCGCGGCGCTGCCACAGGTGGTGCAGCAGTTCCCGCTCGCGGGCCGCGAAGTCGGGCCCGGCCGTGCCGCGCCGGGCCCGGTCGCGCAGGAACGCGAGGGTCGTCGCGAAGGACTCGTACTCGCCGACGGCCCGGGCGGCCCGCTCGCCGTACGTCCGGGCGGCGACGGCACGGGCCGCCCGGCGGGCCCGCATCGAGGAGAGCGCGAGCGGCTCGGCGGGGGAGAGCCAGCCGGCCGCCGCGTACGCCGGCAGCTCCCCGGCTATCGTCCGCAGCTCCCGCTGCCTGCTCCACACCGCGAGCCAGGTCAGCAGCCCGAAGGCGGGCATCATGAACGCTCCGTAGACCGCGAGGAAGGCCAGGGGGCCTCCGAAGGTGACCGAGCCGTTCCAGGCGGCGTGCATGCCCATGGCGAGCAGCAGCCCGGCCAGGGGCAGCAGGACGCGGCGGAGCCGCCTGCCGCGCGGGGCGAGCGCGGCGAATCCGAAACCGAGGCCGGTGAACACGGTGAACAGCGGGTGCGCGAACGGCGACATCACGGCCCGTGCGAAGAAGGTGCCGACGGTCATGGCGCCGATGCCGGGGGTGCCGAACTCCTGGTCCTCCCCGAAGGCGTTGCCGAGGTAGAGGATGTTCTCGGTGAAGGCGAAGCCGGTCGCGGTGAAGCCGGCGATCACCACGCCGTCGACGAGACCGTGGAAGTTCCGGCGGCGGAAGAGGAAGAGCAGCAGGACCGCGGCGGCCTTCGCGCTCTCCTCCACCACGGGCGCGACGACCGTGGCGCCGAGGCTGTGCGCCGAGTCCGGGTCGGCGGTGGTCGCGGCGATCCAGCGGACCGCGAAGGAGTTCGCCAGGATCGCGGCGAGGGCGGCGGCGAAGGCGCCCCAGGCGAACGCGAAGAGCAGGTTCTTCCAGGGGAGGGGCTCGACCCGGTCGAGCCAGCGGAACGCCGCCGCGAGGAGCGGTACGGGAAGCACGGCGAGGGCCAGGCCGACGAGGAAGCCCCGCGTCCCCGTCTGCTCGCGGACCAGCGCCAGGATGGCCAGCGCGCAGACCAGGAGGACGGCGACCAGGGCGACCGCCCGGACCATGCGGCTGCGCCAGAAGGCCCGGTGGGGGCGGTAGCGCCACTGGGAACGGTCGGCGGCGCCGGGGAAGGCCGGGTCCCCGGTGCCCCGGTGGGGGACGGGAGAGGCTCCGGTTCCGGGCGCGGCGCCGGCTTCGGTTCCGGTTTCGGCGGGGACGGGGTTCGACACGTGAGCGACCCTAACGACCGGCACGGACAGAGGGCGAAGGAGTTGTCAGGTCCGCCCCCGGCCCGTCCCCGGTCCGTTCCCCGGTACGACCCCGGTCCGTTCCCCGGTACGACCCCGGCCCGTCCGCCGGCCCGGCGTCCTTCCCGGGTCACTTCCTCCGGAAGAGGAGGTCGTGCACGACGTGTCCCTTGTCGAGTCCCTGGCCCTCGAAGCGGGTGAGGGGCCGGAAGTCGGGACGGGGCGCGTAACCGCCGTCGGCCTGCGTGTTCTCGAAGTCGGGGTGCGCGGAGAGCACGTCCAGCATCTGCTCGGCGTACGGCTCCCAGTCGGTGGCGCAGTGCAGCACGCCGCCGGGCTTGAGCCGGGTCGCGAGGAGGCTCAGGAACTCCGGCTGGATCAGGCGCCGCTTGTGGTGGCGGGCCTTGGGCCACGGGTCGGGGAAGTAGACCCGGCAGCCGTCGAGGGAGTCGGCGGCGAGCATCTCGCGCAGCAGGATGATCGCGTCGCCGTTGGCGACCCGGACGTTGGTGAGACCGTTGCGGTCGGCGAGCCCGAGCAGATTGCCCTGGCCGGGGGTGTGCACGTCCACGGCGAGGATGCCGGTGCCGGGGTCGGCCGCCGCCATCCGCGCGGTCGCCTCGCCCATCCCGAACCCGATCTCCAGGACGACCGGCAGGCCGCCGAACATCTCGTCCAGGTCCAGGACCCGCCGGCCGTCGATGTCGAGCCCCCAGTCGGGCCACCGCTTCAGCATCGCCTCGGCCTGCCCGGCGGTCACCCGGCTGCGACGCGGCTGGAAGCTCCGGATGCGCCGCTCGTGGTGCGACCCGGCGGGATCGGGCAGGGGCCCCTCGCCGGGGGCGAACATCCGGCTTCCGCGCCGCGCCGCGGGCTGGGCGGGACCGGTTGCGGGACGCGGGCTGTTCTCGGACTCAGGCTGCTCAGACACAATGCGGACGATTCTACGGGGCCGGGGCGGGACCCGCGGGTCGCGCGGGCAGGTGCCCGTCGCGGCGGGGACCGGGCCCTACAGGAGGGCCAGCGCCCGCCCCGCCACCTCGCGCCCGATCGGGAGCGAGGCCGTCGCCGCGGGGGAGGGCGCGTTCAGGACGTGGACCGTCCGCGCCGCCTCCCGGACGAGGAAGTCGTCGACGAGCGTCCCGTCCCGCAGCACCGCCTGCGCCCGCACCCCCGGCGCGGCCCGCCGCAGGTCGGACTCCCGCACCTCCGGAAGGAGCCGCCGCACCGCCTCCGTGAAGGCCCGCTTCGAGAGCGAGCGGCGCAGTTCGCCCGCCCCGTACCGCCAGTGCCTCCGGGCGATCGCCCGGGAACCGGGCCAGGCCAGGGTGGCGGCCAGCTCGCGCGGCCGGACGACGGACCAGCCGTACCCCTCGCGGGCGAGGGCCGGCACCGCGTTCGGCCCGATGTGGACCCCGCCGTCGATTCCCCGTGTCAGGTGCACCCCGAGGAACGGGAACGCCGGGTCCGGCACCGGATAGACCAGTCCCCGCACCAGCGACGGATCGGCCAGTTCGTAGTACTCCCCCCGGAAGGGGACGATCCGCATGCCCGGGTCGTCGCCCGCGAGCCGCGCGATCCGGTCGCAGTGCAGCCCCGCGCAGTTCACCAGGACCCGTGCCCGCACCACCCGCCCGTCCGCCGTCCGCACGGCGACGCCCCAGGGTCTCCGGTCGATCACGGCGGCCTCCGCGCCGTACAGGATCCGCGCCCCGGACGCCTCGGCGAGCCGCGCCGCCACCGCTCCGTAGTCGCAGATCCCGGTCGTGCCGACGTGGATCGCGGCGAGGCCCCGCACCCGCGGCTCGTACGCGCTGATCTGCGCGGGGCCCAGCTCCCGCACCGGGATGCCGTTCTCCCGGCCGCGCTGCACGAGCGCGTGCAGCCGGGGCAGCTCCTCGCGCGCGGTGGCGACGACGAGCTTCCCCGTCACCTCGTACGGAATGCCCCACTCCGCGCAGAATTTGATCATCTCGGCGGCGCCCTCGGCCGCGAACCGCGCCTTGAGCGACCCCGGCCGGTAGTAGATCCCGCTGTGGATCACCCCGCTGTTGCGCCCGGTCTGGTGGCGGGCGAGGCCGTGCTCCTTCTCCAGGACCGCGACCCGGGTGCCGGGGGCGGCGCGCGTCAGCGCGTACGCCGTCGACAGACCGACGATCCCCCCGCCGATCACCAGCACGTCACAGTCGAACACCGGTCCCACCTCCCACCCCCGATACTGCACTGACCCACTGACAGCGCCGCGAAACCTCGCCCGGACGCGCAAGACGCGGATCACGGCGGGACACGGGCCGCTCAGGGGTCGGCGGGCGGGCGCGTCACACCGGGGCGGCGAGCAGCGGACGGGCCCGCTCCCGCAGCTCCGCGACGCGCGGCTCGTCCCCGTACGGCTCCAGCCGGTGCAGCAGGTCCCGTACGTACTCCGTCGTCCGCGCCGACGAGATCCGCCCCGCCACCTCCACCGCGCGCGTACCGGCCGCGCACGCCGCGTCCAGGTTCCCGGACTCCAGTTCGGCCACGGCGGAGACGACGAGCCGCAGCCCGTGCGAGCGGACGAACTCCTCGGTCGGCCGGGACAGCGCCTGCTCCGTGAAGCGGCGCACCTCGCGGGGCATCCTCAGGTCGCGGTAGCACTCGGCGGCGTCGGCGCAGAACCGGTCGTACGAGTAGAAGCCCAGCCAGGTCGGATCGGCGTCGCCCTTCCGGGAGCGCTCCAGCCAGCCCTCGGCGGACTTGAGCGCGGCCGCGGCGGCGGCCCCGTCCCCGGCCTTGGCGTGCGCGCGCGCCTCGACCAGCCGGAAGAAGGACATGGTGCGGGCGGTCGCGAGTCCCCGGTTGCGTTCGAGGGCGGCCTGGGCGAGGTCCACGCCCTCGTCGGCGAAGCCCCGGTAGGTGGCCTGGAGCGACATGGACGCCAGGACGTAGCCGCCGAGGGGCACGTCGGCGGCGGCGCGGGCGAGCCGCAGCGCCTGGATGTAGTAGCGCTGGGCGGCCTCCTGCTGCCCGGTGTCGAAGGCCATCCAGCCGGCGAGCCGGGTGAGTTCGGCGGTCGCCCCGAACAGGGCCCGGCCGACCTCGTCCGAGTACGAGCCGAGCAGCAGCGGGGCCGCGTCCACGCGTAAGCACTCGGGGACCATGGACGAGCGCCAGTCCCCGCCGCCGTACTTGGAGTCCCAGCGGCGCGCGTCCTCGGCGGCCTCGCGGAGTTTGGCGACGTCGCTGTGGCCCACGCGCGCGTGCTCGGTCACGGGCGCGGCGGGGGAGCCGCCCGCCGGGCGCGGGACCTCGCGCTCCACCGACGGGTCGGCGGGGGTTATCAGCCAGCGGGACGCGGGCGTGGCGTAGGCGCTCACCGCGAACGAACCCGCGAGCGACTGCCAGATGCCGCCCCCGCCGGCCCGCCGGCCCGCGAGGTCGAGCCGGTACAGGTCGGTCGCGGAGCGGACCGCCTCGCCCACGTCGCGCGGGAAGGCGAGCCCCACCTCGGGCGCCGGATCGGCGTCGGCGAGCCCGATCTCGTGCAGCGGCACGGGCCGGCCGAGCTTCTGCCCGATCGCGGCGGCGATCAGGTGCGGGGCGGCGCCCTGCGGCACCATGCCCTTGGACACCCACCGGGCGACCGAGGTCTTGTCGTAACGAAGCGTCAGGCCCCGTTGCGCGCCGAGGTCGTTGACGCGCCGGGCGAGCCCGGCGTTGCTGATTCCCGCGAGGGCGAGAACCGTGCCGAGCTTTTCGTTCGGCCCGCGTTGCTCCCTGGACATGACGCCACCCCTCGACAGCACAGACGGCTGCCACGACGCCGGGCATAGGCGTGCGGCATTCGTAAACACAGGGTAGTTCGCCGCATCCCTACCGTTAAGGGGCGGTGTTCCGTATGGCGAGATTGTTGTGTGATCGGTCGATGAACCGGACGGACCGGCCCGTACGTGCTCCGCGCGTGTGGCCGTGCGCCCGGCCGTGCGCTCTCGTCCCGGAGGCCGGGGAGGGCTTCCATCGGTACCGCGTGGGTCGGCCCGTTCGACCGGGGCCGGAGTCCCGGACCAGTGGGCCGGGGGACATCGCCGCCCCATTCCCCGCGGGCGGCGGACGGCACCGGGGGGCGGAACCGCCTCCCGGCCTGCCGTGGTTCCGTACGGACGGATCGCCCCCGCCGGGGCGCCATCGGCGGCCGAACGCCGTTCAAACCTCCTTGGGGCGGTCGATATTTGGCCGAATGTCACCGGTGTCCACCTGGCTCATGCCAGGGGCGCATTCGGCTTTCGCGCCCGTGCCCCCGCACCCCGCCCCGTGCGCCGTTGTCGTGGCAGCATGTCTCCCACCGAAACGGACGTGGAGGCGCCGATGCGATGGCTGGTGGGCTGGAGCAGTGCCGCCGCGGGCTTCGCACCGTCCGGGAGGGCGCGGACCGGAGCGGGGAACGGCCCGCACGGCCCGTACGACTCCTACCGCCCGTACGAAGCGCACCGCCCGTACGACGCACACGGCCCCTACGACCCGGCGGACACGGCCCACGGGTACGGCTCCGGCCACGACCGCCCGGCGGCCGAGGGGCGCACGGTGCAACCGGTGGGCGCACAACCCCTCTGGGGCGGTCCCGACCCGCTCTGGGCGGTCGGCGACTGGCGCCCCGACGAAGTGCGCGTCGTGTCCGTGGACGACCACACCCGCCTCGCCGTCCTCGGCTGCTGCGCCGCCGGCGACGAGGAGCTGCGCCTCGGCCTCCTCACCGCGCGCGGCGGCGCCCTGCGCCACCTCACGGCCTGGCCGGGAAGCTACACCGCCGTCGTCAAGGCGGGCCGCCGCATCACCGTCACGGGTGATCTCGCGGGCGCCCGGCCGGTGTTCCACACCCCCTGGCAGGGCGGTACCGCGTACGCCACCGCCGCCCTCCCCCTCGCCGACCTGGTCGAGGCCCAGCTCGACATCGGTCACCTGGCCGCCCTGCTCGCCTGCCCCGAGACCCCGGAGGCGCTGCGCGACTCCACCCCGTACGAAGGGGTCCGGCGGGTCCCGCCCGGCCACGCGCTGATCCTGCGGGAGGGCTCGCGCGAGATCACCGGATACGAACAGGTCGCCTCGCTCGCGGTCGCTACCCCCGAGTCCGACCCCCGGCAGGCCGTCGAAGGCGTCAGGGACGCCCTGGTCGAAGCCGTACGGGCACGGCTCACCGCCCCCCGGCACGCCCCCGAGGCCCCGCCGCCCGACCCGGGCCCGGTCCCCGGCATGGGGCCCGCCGACCGGCGCGCCGCCCGGGGCGCGGGCCCGGCGCCCGGCATCGGCGCCGACCTGTCCGGCGGCAGCGCCTCGGGCACGCTCGCCCTCCTGGCGGCCGGTCTCCCGGGGGTCCCGGGCACGATCACCGGCCACGGCGCGGGTGCGGGGGAGCGGCTGCTCGCCGTCACCTTCAACGACCTGGCGAACCGGACCGGCGCCGGCCGCGAGGACGAGCTGGAGCGGGCCCGGGAGCTGGCCGCCGACCCGCGCCTGCACCACGTGGTCGTCGCGGCAGGCGAGGAGGCGCTCCCGTACGCCTCCCTCGACGGACCGCTCACCGACGAACCGGGGCCCGCCCTCGTCACGGCCGAACGCCACCGGCGGCGGCTCGCGGGCGGCAGCGCCGACCACTTCACCGGCATGGGCGCCCGGCAGGTCCTGGACGCGCACCCGGCGCGCCTCGCCGACCTCCTGATGGACCGCAGGCGACGCTCCCTGGTCCGCCCCGTCACCGCGCTCGCCAAGGCGTCGGGGCCGTCGGCGGGCGCGCTCCTGGTGCCGCTGACCGTGTACCGGGCGGCCCGGAAGCTGGCCCGCACCCCGTACCGGGCCGGTCTGGAGGCGGCGGCCAAGCGGGTCCTGGAGGCCAACCGCACGGCCCCGGACGGCTTCGGCCCCCTGGAGGCGTCCCTCTCCGCGCTCGCCTGGTCGCGGCCGGGGCCCGCCGCGCGGTGGCTGACGGGAGAGGCGCTGGCCGAAGTATCGGTTCGCCTGACCAGGGCGGCGACCCTCCCCGCCTCCGTCCAGCGCCCCGGCGAGGCACGCGCGCGTGCCGCCCTCGCCCGCGCCGCCGCCGACCACCGGGTCCTGGAACAGGCCGCCGAGATCCGGGGCCAGCGACTGCACGCCCCCTTCCTCGACAACCAGGTCGTACGGGCCTGCCGCGTCCTCCCCGAATCGCTGCGGGTCCAGCCCGACGCCCGCGCGGGCGTCCTGCGCACGGTCCTGTCCGGCGCCGGCGTCCACGACCTGCCGCCGGGCTGGGGCGCCCCCCACCCGGCCGTCCCGGCCGCCGCCGTCCGCGCGGGCCTGCGCGCCGCGCTCCCCCGGCTCCTCGCCCTCTTCGACGCGCCACTGCTCGCGGACGCGGGCCTGATCGAGGCCCGCGTCGTCCGCGAGGCCCTCCGCGCCGCCGCCGACGGCGAGCCCGTCCCCCTCGACGGCCTCGCCGACCTCGTCTCCACCGAACTCTGGCTCCGCCGCCTCCTCGCCCGCCGCGGCTCCTGCTGGACCAGCACCGCGGAACCCCGGGCCCACCGCGCGGTCCAGGGCCCGCTGGTCCCGGCGTCGCGGTCGCTGCCGGCGTGAGCCGTCGCGGGTCGCCTCCCGGCGGAACACGCACGGCACGCTCGTTCGAGTGAACGTGCTCCGGTCTCCGCCGCGCTGCCCGGCCTAGGCTGGGAGCGTCGCACCGAGCGAGCGAAGGAGGTCCGGCATGGCGATGCCGCTGCCGATTCCGGAAGACGCGTTCTCCGAGGGCACGCCCGACCGCGAGGGCGCGAGCGTGCAGGAGACCTTCGAGCTGTTCAGTGCGCTGGCCCCCAAGGGCTGGCGCGTGGAGCTGATCGAAGGGGAGATCCACGTGGTGCCTCCGGCCAATGGCGAGCACGAAGAGATCGTGACCGAGGTGGTGGAGCAGGTCATCGCCCGGCGTGTCGACAAGGCACTGCGCAACTTCACGGGCATCGGCCTCGTCCTGCCCGGGACCGCCGACCCGGTGCGGGTCATCCCCGACCTCGTCGTCGCCCCCAAGGGCAGCTTCGACGACCAGCGGGAGTGGCACGCCCCCGACCCCGTCCTCCTCGTCGCCGAGGTCACCTCCACCTCCACCGCCGGACGCGACCGCGTCCAGAAGATCCGGGCCTACGCGCGCGCGTGCGTCCCCCTCTACCTCCTGATCGACCGCGACGCGGGCGAGGCCGCCGTGTGCTCCGGGCCGATGGGGGACGACTACGGCCACAAGTCCGTCCACAAGCTGGGGACGCCCGTACCGCTCCCGGCCCCCCTGGGCTTCACCCTGGACACCGCGGAGTTCTGACGCCCGCCGTCTCGGGGTTCGGCCCGGGGAAACCCCGAGGCGTACGGAGGGGACGGCGGCCACAATGAACCGGTGCGGTATCTCCTCCTCGGCACCACCGAGGCCCTTCGTCCCGACGGCTCCCCCCTCCCCCTCGGCGGTGCCCGGCTGCGCGCGCTCCTCGCCGCGCTCGCGCTGCGCGGCGGGCGGACCGTCCCGGTCGGCGAACTCACCGACGACGTGTACGGGGACGACCCGCCGCAGGACGCGCCCGCCGCCCTCCAGGCCCTGGTCGGCCGCCTCCGACGGGTCCTCGGCCGGGAGGCCGTCGTCTCCGCTCCCGGCCCCGGCTACCGGCTCGCCGCCGGACCCGAGGACATCGACCTGTACGTCTTCGAGCGCCGGACCGCCGAAGCGGGCGCCCGCCTGGACGCCGGCGACCCCGCGACCGCCGCCGCCCTCCTCCGGCAGGCCCTCGGGCTCTTCCGCGGCCCCGCCCTCGCCGACCTGCCCGGCCCGGCGGGCGTCCGGACCGAGGCCCAGCGGCTCGCGGCCCTGCGCCGCCGCGTCGAGGCGGACCTGCGCCGGGGCGCCACCGACGGACTCGTACCGGAGCTGACCGAACTCACCGCCACGCACCCGTACGACGAGACGTTCCACGCCCACCTCGTCCGCGCCCTGCGGGCCGAGGGCCGCCACGCCGACGCCCTCGCCGCGTACGAGTCCGCCCGCCGCACCCTCGCGGACGCCCTCGGCGCCGACCCCGGCCCCGAACTCGCCGCCCTCCACCGCGAACTCCTCACGGGCCGGACCCCGCCCCGACCCGTACCGGCCCCGTCGGCACGCGTCGCCGCCGCTCCCGGCACCGGCACGGGCCCCGCCCCCCTCCCCGGCAACATCCGCCCCCGGCTCACCTCCTTCGTCGGCCGGGAGCCCGAACTCTCCGCGCTCCGCGCCGATCTGGAGCGCTGCCGCCTCGTCACGCTCACCGGCCCCGGCGGGAGCGGCAAGACGCGGCTCGCGGAGGAGGCCGCCCTGCGGACCGTCGGCCCCGCCGCATGGATCGCGGAACTCGCCCCGCTCGACGACCCCGGGGCCGTACCCGGCGCCGTCCTCTCCGCGCTCCGCCTCCGCGAGATCAACCTGATCGCCCGCGAGGGCGCCCCGCCCCAGGACGATCCCACCGCCCACCTGGTCGAGCACCTGGCCGACCGCCCGCTCCTCCTCGTCCTCGACAACTGCGAGCACGTGATCGGCGCGGCCGCCGCCCTCGCCGAAACCCTCCTCTCCCACTGCCCGCGGCTCCGTGTCCTCGCCACCAGCCGCGAACCCCTCGGCGTCCCCGGCGAATCGATCCGCCCCGTGGAGCCCCTGCCGCCCGACCCCGCCCACCGCCTCTTCGCCGAGCGCGCCCGCGCCGTACGGCCCTCCTTCGACCTCGCCCGGGACGGCGGCGAGACCGTCGACGAGATCTGCCGGCGTCTCGACGGCCTGCCGCTCGCCATCGAACTGGCCGCCGCCCGCCTCCGCCTGCTCACCCCCCGCCAGATCGCGGACCGCCTGGACGACCGGTTCCGGCTCCTCACCTCCGGTTCCCGTACCGTCCTGCCCCGCCAGCAGACCCTGCGCGCCGTGGTCGACTGGTCCTGGGACCTGCTCGACCCGGACGAGCGCACCCTGCTCCGCCAGGTCTCGGTCTTCGCCGGCGGCTGGGACCTCGCCGCCGCGGAGTCCCTCTCCCCGCCCGCCACCGACACCCTGGGCATCCTGGGCGCCCTGGTCGAGAAGTCCCTCGTCGTCGCCGCCCCCGCCGAGGACGGCGAGATGCGCTACCGCCTCCTGGAGACCATCCACGAGTACGCGGTCGAACGCGCCGCCGAGACCCCCGCCCTGCTCGCCGCCGCCGAGGCCGCCCACACGTCCCACTTCACGGCCCTCGCCGAGGCCGCCGAACCCAAGCTGCGCTCCGGCGAGCAGATGCCCTGGATCGAACGGCTGGAGCGCGACCTCGACAACATCCGGGCCGCCCTCCACCGCACCCTCGTCACCGACCCCGACGAAACCGCCGCCCTCCGCCTCGTCTTCGCCATGGGCTGGTTCTGGTGGCTGCGCAACTACCGCCCCGAGGGCCTGGCCTGGGTCGAGCGCGCCGTCGCCCTCGGCGACGACCCCGCCGACCCGGCCGACCCGCGCCACTGGCCGCGCATGCGCCTGCGGATGCTGTACTTCTTCCTGCTGATCGAGAGCCACACCGTCTCGGAACTGCGCGACGACCCCGTGACCATGGCCCTGGTCCGGCGGGTGCGGTCCGTGTTCGGGGACGAACCGGGTCCCGAGGCCGCCCGCTTCCCCGGCCTGCTCTGGCCGTTCACCGCGATCCTCACCGAGGAGCCGGTGCGGGTCCGGGACCTGCTCGACACCGCCGTCGCCAACTGCCGCCGCCACGGAGGGGACTGGGAGGTGGGCGTCAGCCTGATGTTCCGTACGCACATGACCGTCGACATGCCCGGCGGCATGGCCGGGGTGGACGAGGACCTGGCCGAACTCCGCGCCCTCGCCCGCCGGGTCGGCGACCGCTGGATGGGGGCGCAGATCACGAGCGCGGCGGCCGAGGCCAACATGGTGCGCGGCCGGTACGAGGAGGCCCGCGCGGACTACGAGGAAGCCCTCCGCCTCGCCCGTGAGGTGGGCGCCCACGCCGAGGGCCCCTTCCTCATCGCCCGACTCGCCGAGATCGCCTACCGCTCCGGTGACATGGAGGCGGCCGACCAGGGCCTGGACGAGGCGTCGGCGGAGGCCGAGCGCCACCACGTCAAGGACCTCCGGCCCTTCGTCTGCTTCCTGCGCGCCTCCATCGCCCTCCACCGGGGCGAGATCGAAACGGCCCGCGCCCGGGTGGCGGAGGCGGGCCGGCTGACCGTGGCCGGAAACCCGCCGCCGCACTTCACGGCCGGGGTCATCGGCCTCACCGCCCGGATCGAGGCGTACGGGGGCGGGGGCACCGCGGCCGTCGCCTCAGCGGCGTCCGCGCTGCGGGACGCGCGGGACGCGCGGTGCGCGGACCTCGTCCTCACGTTCCTCGGCCAGGGGGTCGCGGTCGCACTCTCCCGGGCGGACGAACACGGCCTCGCCGCCACGGTCCTGGCCGCCGTCGACGTCTGGCGCCACGAGGTGCCCCCCTCGGTCCCGGAGGTGGTGGAGGCCGGATCGGTGCGGGCCCGTGCGCTCGCCGCCCTCGGCGCGCCCGGCCTCGCCGCCGCCCGGACGGTGGGCGAGGGCCTGGACGCCGACGGGGTCCTGGCCCTCGTGGAACCCGTGGCCCGCATACGGACGGACACCGGCCCGGACGGCACCGGGGGCGGCTGACGGGCACCGGAAGCGGCCGCGCGGCGGCGGAAACGGACACCCGGAGGAGCGGGTCGCACGGGTGCCGGGCGCGGCCACCCGGCCCCGGTCCCGGCCGCGCGGTGGCCGGGACGTCCTCCCCGGCGTCAGGAGCAGCTGATCCGGGACTGCGCCCAGTCGGCGATCACGGCCCGCCCGAGCGGGGCGTCCTCCTCGACCACGAGCCGGAGCGTGGAGCGCCCGGTGATGTCGACGTGCACCGGGACGGGCGGATCGCCCGCCTCGACCACCCCGGAGCTCCAGAGCCGCTTCCCGTCCCCGTAGACGGAGAAGCGGACGCCGCCGAGGCCGAACAGGGCGCTCAGGTCGTCGACGCCGGCCATCGCCTCGTACGTCGTGCACTGCCGGTTCAGGTCGATGACCAGCGAGGACGGCGCGTGGACGCTCACTCCGTGCGCGTACCGGGTGCCGCCGACGGAGAGGCCGTCGCGCTGCCACATGAAACCGCTCTCCGAGAGCGACACCTCGGGTTCGGTGCCGCCGCCGAAGATGCCGTACTCCAGCTCGCCGACCGGATAGACGGTCGGTGACGCCGGCTCGGGCGAGGGCTCCTCGGGACTCGGCGTCGGCGTCGGAGTCGGAGTCGGCGTGGGGGTGGGCTCCGGGGACGGAGCGGGCGGCGGCGTCGGTTCGGGCGTGGGCTCCGGGGACGACGGCGTCGGTTCCGGTTCCGGCATCGGGGACGGCTTCGCGGGGACAGGCGCGGGCTCCGGCACGGGCGCCGGGGGCTCCGGCGGGACGGACACGACCGGCGGTACGGGCTTCGCCACCGGCTCCACGGGCGGCGCGCTCGCGGGGGGCGTCACCGGCGTGACGACCGGCCGCGGGGGCGCGGCCTCGGGCCGCGGGTCCCCGGCCATGGCCCAGGCGAGTCCGGCGGCCGCGGCGATGGCCACGGCCGCCGCGATGCCGGCCTTGGCGGGCGCGCCGAGCCCCTCGGCGGCGGCGCCGCCCGACGCGGTGCCGCCCGTGGACCCGGAGGCGGCGGCCGCCGCGCCCGCGCCGGCCGCGCCGACGGCACCCCCGGCGACGACGCCGGCCGCCTTGAGGGTGTACCCGGCGGCGAACCAGCCGATGACGGCGATCGGCAGCAGCGCGGGGATGCCGGCGTTCACGTGGGCCAGTTCGCCGGCGGCGAGCCGGCAGCGGGCGCACTCCTCCAGGTGCTTGCGCAGACCGCGCTCGGCCCGCATCCGCAGCCCGCCGCGCGCGTAGGCGCCGAGCCGGTCCGCGTACCGGGCGCAGTCGCCGCCCGCCGTCAGGGACTGGCTGACGTGGGCCTGGAGGTACGCCTGCTTGAGTCCCTCCCGGGCCCGGCTGGCGAGGACGGCCGTGGCGTTGGCGGTCAGCCCGAAGAGCGGGGCGATCTCGCTCGGCGACTCCTCCTCGACGGTGGTGTGCCACAGCACCGCCTGCCACCGCTCGGGCAGCGAGCGGAACGCCCGCATGGCGAGCGACTGCTCGGCCTCGTGCATGGCCCGCACGTCCGCGCCGAGGTCCATCGTGTCCTGGTCGGAGACCTCGGAGGAGCGGGCGGCCTCCGCCGCGAACGCCGCGAAGTCCTCGACGAGGTGTTCCCGCTTCTGCGTCCTGGTCCAGTGCGCGGCGACCCGTCGGACGGTGGTCATGAGGTAGGCCCGCACGGCCTGTTCGGGCCCCGCGCCGCCCCGTACCGCCTGGAGGGTGCGGGCGAACACCTCGGCGGTGAGGTCGTCGGCGGTGTGCGCGTCGCGACAGCAGGTCCTCGCGTACCGGCGCACGGCCTCGGAGTGCCGGCGGAACAGCTCCTCGTACGCCGAGTCGTCCCCGCCCCGCATGAGCCGGACGAGGTCGGAGTCGGAGGGCGGCAGCTCGACGGGCGGCGGAAGAACGCCCTCGTCCCCGTCGAAGCCGTCCTCGACGCCCGGCCCGCCGTACGCACCCGGCCCGCCGTACGCGTCCGAGTCGCCGTACGCGCCGGTCCCGCCGTACGCGCCCGGTCCCGTCCGGTGGGCCGCCCCCGCGACGACCCCGGAACCCGACCCGGCATCCGTACCGGCACCCGCCCCGGCGGATTTGCCCTCGCGCTGCTGCGGCACGCTCGCGTCGAGCGCGGCGGCGTATCCGGGCGGCAACGCCCCCGGCGGCCCCGGCGGCCCGGAGGACGGGCCACCCGCGCCGGACGCACCCGGCACGGCGCCTCCCGGCCCTCCCTGGAGCGGGATCTGCCGGGAGGACATGCCTCCGGTCTCCGTGGCGCCGCCGTTTCCCAGCGGCTCGTCCCGTCCGTCACCGCTCATCGCGGAAGCCCCCGTCCGCACGCTCCGACCCGAACACCGGCCAAGCCTGACACAGAGGGCGGGCACGCCGAAGGGGCGCGGTCACGAACCACTCGTCCGGGGCGACTTCACGTACCCGGGCGTGACCGCTCACGCGTTCGTGTCATGCTCGCGGGCGCGCCCGAGCCGCGGCCCGCGTCCCGGCGGAAGAGCCGCTCCGCCGCAGGACCGGAGCACCGGCAGCGCCACGGCACCGACGGTCCCGCGACACCGGCAGACCCACGGCACCCGCCGTCCCGCGACGGAGACCGCCCCTACCGCGACCGCAGCCCTTCCAGCAGGATGTCCAGGAGCCGGGCCGAGGCCGCGGCCTGCTGCTCCGCGTCCGGCAGGGCCGGTGCGGCGGTCGCGATGACGAGGAGGACGTCCGCCACGGTCACGTCCGTCCGCAGCTCACCCGCCTCCCGCGCCCGGTCGACCAGACGCCCGACGACCTCCAGGAGCTCCGCGGTCCCCGCGGTGGTCCGCTCGCCGTCCGGCACGCCCCGCGGCGCGACCACGCGCGCGTCCGCCTGCTCGGCGCCCATCCGCTGGTACGGCACCCGGGCCCCGCCCTCGGCACCGTCCGCGTCCCCGGCGACCGCGCGGTCGTCCACGCCCACCCGCAGCACCTGCGGCGGCAGGAGCCGGCCCGCGCCCGAAGCCACCGAGGTCCGCAGGAAGCGGGAGAGGGCCGACCACGGCTCCTCCTCCTGACCGAGCGCGGCCCGCGCCTGGTCGGTCAGCCGGGACGTCTCCTCCTCGGCTATCCGCCGCACCAGCACGTCCTTGCTGGGGAAGCGCCGGTAGACGGTGCCGACCCCCACGCGGGCGCGGCGCGCGACGTCCTCCATCGGCGCCCCGTAGCCCAGCTCGCCGAACACCTCGCGCGCGGCCCGCAGGACGTGCTCCAGGTTGCGCTGGGCGTCCACCCGCAGCGGCGCGGACCTGCCGTCCTGCACCGGCGCCTCGTGGCGCCCGGAAGCGTCGGCCCCCGTGGCACGGCCGGCGTCGGCGGTCACCGTCCCGGTGCCCGCCTGCCCTCGCGAATCCTGCATCCGCATAAGCGTTCCCCCGCTCATGATGTCTCCCCCCGGAGACTCCCCGCCCTGATGCGGGGCTCCCGGCCGGCGAGCGCTTCGGTCCACGCGCTCGCCCCGACACCCCGACGAACTACGAACATAGTTGAGTCGGGGTCAATTCAGAAGGGGGAGTTCCGCACGGTGCGCCCCCCGATCGGAGCAAGGACCTGATGGCTCCCGATTCCGTCCTCCCGCCGGACCCGTCCCGCCTGCCGTGACCTGGACGGATTCCGCCGGACCCCGCCCGTGCGCCACCCCGTGCCTCCGTACCCCTCCCGTCACACAATTCGTCGAGCCTGTGGACAAACCCCGGACGGCGGGTGCGTCATGGGACGGTGACCGAACCTGCGCGCATTCTCGTGGTCGGCGGTGGCTACGTCGGCATGTACACCGCGCTGCGCCTCCAGCGGCGGCTCAGGGCGGAACTCGGAGCCGGCACCGCGGAGATCGTGGTGGTCACTCCGGACCCGTACATGACGTACCAGCCGTTCCTGCCCGAGGCCGCGGCCGGCTCGATCTCCCCGCGCCACGTCGTCGTACCGCTGCGCCGCGTCCTGGGCCGCTGCCGGATCGTCATCGGCGAGGTCCGGTCCGTCGACCACGCCGGGCGGACCGCCGTCCTCTCCACCCCCGCCACGGACGAGGAGGGGAGCGGCCCGGTCACGCTCGCCTACGACGAACTGGTCCTGGCCCCCGGCTCCGTCTCCCGCACCCTCCCGGTCCCCGGCCTGGCCGAGCACGGCATCGGCTTCAAGACCGTCGAGGAGGCCATCGGGCTGCGCAACCACGTCATCGAGCAGATGGACATCGCCTCCTCCACCCGCGACCCCGCGATCCGCGACGCCGCCCTCACCTTCGTCTTCGTCGGCGGCGGCTACGCGGGCGTGGAGGCCCTCGCGGAGCTGGAGGACATGGCCCGCTACACCGCGCGGTACTACCACAACATCAAGCCGGAGGACCTGCGCTGGGTCCTCGTCGAGGCGTCCGACCGCATCCTCCCCGAGGTGGGCGGGGAGATGGGCCGGTACGCCGTCCGCGAGCTGCGCGGACGGAACGTCGACGTCCGCCTGGAAACCCGCCTCGACTCCTGCGAGGACCGGGTCGCCGTGCTCAGCGACGGCACCCGCCTGCCCACCCGCACCGTCGTGTGGACGGCCGGCGTCAGGCCCTCCCCCCTCCTCGCCGCCACCGGCCTGCCGCTGGACGCGCGCGGCCGGCTCCGCTGCACCGCCCGGCTCGCCGTCGAGGGCGTCGCGCACGCCTGGGCCGCCGGCGACGCCGCCGCCGTCCCCGACCTGACCTCGGGCGAACCCGGCCGGGAGTGCGCGCCCAACGCCCAGCACGCCGTCCGCCAGGCCCGGGTCCTCGCCGACAACATCGCCGCCTCCCTGCGCGGCGAGCCGCTCAAGGAGTACGCGCACGCGTACGCGGGCTCCGTCGCCTCCCTCGGCCTCCACCAGGGGGTCGCCCAGGTCCGCGGTCGCAAACTCAAGGGATACCCGGCGTGGTTCCTGCACCGGGCCTACCATCTGAGCCGGGTCCCCACCTTCAACCGGAAGGCCCGGGTCCTCGCCGAATGGACCCTGTCCGGCCTGTTCAAACGGGAGATCGTCTCGCTCGGTTCGCTGGAACACCCCCGCGCCGAGTTCGAACTCGCCGCCTCCCCGCCCCGGGACGACGACAAGCCGTCGTCCTGACATCACTGTCAGTGCACCCGTCCACACTGGGCGTGTGACCATAGGTGGGCCCACACCTGCACAGCGTGACTCCGCACGGCACCGACACCACGAGGCATACGAATCCGTGAACTTCACCCGCTGGAGCGCCCGGCTCCCCGGCACGCAGCGCCGCACGGCGCGGGGGACCGAAGGCTCCGTGCCCGCCGCCCGCGGGGCCGGGCGGCCGTCGGAGCCCCCGCCCGAGGGCGTCCCCGCCCTGGAGGACTTCCCCGTGCGGGAGCTGCTCGGCCGTCTCCCCGGCCTGGTCGCGCTCGTGCACGGCCCGGAGCACCGCATCGTGTACGTCAACGAGGCGTACGCCGCCGCCTTCGGCCCCCGCCCGGCCGGGGCCACCGTCGCCGACACCTGCCCGGAGGCCGAGGAGCTGGGCCTGCTGCCGCTCATGGACCAGGTGCTGCGCAGCGGCAGGCCCCGCACGGTCAAGTCCCGCCGCACCCGCGAGGGCGGTTCGTACACGGTCACCTGCCTGCCCGTCGACGGCCCGGAGCCGGACGGCGGGGGCGGCGTCCTCGTGCACGCGGCGGACGTCACCGACCACGCCGAGGCCGCCGAACGGCTCCGCGCCAGCGAGCGCCGGCACCGCGAGACCGCCGTCACCCTCCAGCGCTCCCTCCTCCCGCAGGACCTGGAGCAGCCCGACGACCTGCGGATCGCCGCCACCTACCAGCCCGGCGGGACCGACGCGGCCGTGGGCGGCGACTGGTACGACGTGATCACCCTCGGCGCAGGCCGCACCGCGCTCGTCATCGGGGACGTGATGGGCCGGGGCGTCCGCGCCGCCGCCGTCATGGGCCAGCTCCGCACCGCCGTCCGGGCGTACGCGCGCCTGGACCTGCCCCCGCACGAAGTGCTCCAGCTCCTCGACGGCCTCGCCGCCGAGATCGACGCCAGCCAGATCGCCACCTGCGTGTACGCGGTCCACGACCCCAACGAGGGAAAGCTGGTGTACGCCTCCGCCGGCCACCTCCCGATGCTGGTGCGGGACGAGGACGGCACCGTGCGCCGCGCCGAGGACCCGACCGGTCCCCCGCTCGGCACCGGCGGCTGGCTGCACACCTCGGGCTCCATCGCCCTGCCCCCCGGGTCCACCGCCGTCCTCTACACCGACGGCCTGGTCGAGCGCCGCCGCGAGGACATCGACGAAGGGGTCGCCGCCCTGGCCCGCGCCCTCTCCGGCGCGAGCGGCACTCCCCAGGTGGTCTGCGGCCGGCTCCTGCGCTCGCTCGGCGTCACCGCCGACCACGACGACGACGTGGCGGTCCTGGTCGTCCAGCACCCCTCCCGGGAGGGGGCGGACGCCGAGCTGTTCCACAACGCCGCCCTGGACCTCCTCGGCGGCGTGGAGGCGGCCCCGCGCGCGCGTGCCTTCGCCTCGGGCGTCCTGGCGAGCTGGCGCTTCCCGGTCGAACTGTGCGACCTGGGCGTCCTCGCCACCAGCGAACTGGTGGCGAACTCCCTCCAGCACGGCACCCCGCCCATGCGCCTGCGGCTCCGCCGCACCGACCGGCGCCTGATCATCGAGGTGACGGACGGCGACGACCACCTGCCGCGCCGCCGCAGGGCGGAGACGGAGGACGAGGCGGGTCGCGGGATCTCGATCATCGCGACGATCGCCTCGTCCTGGGGGAGCCGCCGCACTCCGGGCGGCGGCAAAGCGGTCTGGTGCGAGTTCGCCCTGCGGAACTAGGCCGTCCGGAAAGTCCCGCCCGAGCCGCGACGCCGCGGCCCCCGCCCTCCGGGCAGACGGCGCTACTTTCCGGACACGACCCGGACCGTTCTCATCGGGCGGACGCGGACTCGCGGGCCGGTTCGTGCCGCGCGACCACCTTCGACGGCCTGAGCGCCGACGAGGGCAGGTCCTGCTCCGGGGTCAGCTGCCGGCCGAGCCGGACGGCGAGGAAGGCGATCCCGAGCGAGAAGAGCACGAAGGTCACGATGTACGGACCGTGCAGCGCGGCCCCCATGGGCCCGCCCACGGCCGGGCCGACGGCCAGGGCCAGCTGCTTCACCAGGGCGAAGGCCGAGTTGTACGACCCGACCCGCGACTCCGGCGCCAGATCGGCCACCAGCGGCGCCACGGTCGGCGACAGCATCGCCTCACCGAGCCCGAAGAGGGCGTACGTGGAGATGAAGGCCGCCGTCGCCATGGTCTGGCCGCCGTGCCCGAGGCCCGCGTACCCGGCGATGAGCCACGCCACGGTCCAGATCAGGCCCACGGCCGCGATCACCCGGGACCGCCTGCGCCGCTCGACGAACCGCAGCACCAGGAACTGCGCCACCACGATGACCGCCGTGTTGGCGGCGAGCGCGAGTCCGAGCGCCGAGGGCTGGATGCCCGCGGCCTCGGTGCCGTACGCGGCGAGACCCGACTCGAACTGCCCGTAGCAGGCGAAGAAGAGGACGAAGCCGAGGACGCAGAGCTGGACCATCGCCTTGTGCGCGAGCAGGGCGCGGAGGCCGCCGCCCTTGCCGGCCCCGGTGGGACGGGTGTCCTGGAGCGCGGGGGAGCCCGGCACCCGGGCGGTCCCGACGATCCCGGCGAGCACCAGGAACATCGCCGCCTCGATCGAGAACAGCAGGATGAAGCTGCCCGGCCGGCTGGTGTCGACCAGCTGGCCGCCGATCAGACCGCCGACGCCGAGCCCCAGGTTCTGCAGGAAGAACTGCGTGGCGAACGCCCGGGTGCGGCCCGCGGGCGTCGAGCACCAGACGATCATCGTGGCGAGCGCGGGCTGGAGCACGGCGGTACCGGCGCCGAGCAGCGCCGCGGCTCCCACGACGGTCGGCACGTGGGCGGCGAACCCCATTCCCACGGCGCCCGCGGCCGCGACGACCGAGGCCACGAGCAGCACGGGCACGGGCCCGCGCCGGTCGACGGCCCGCCCGCTGAAGGGCAGCACCACGAGCGCGGCCACGGCGAAGACGGCGAGGACGATGCCCGCCGTCGCCGCGCCCAGATCCCGCACCTGCGCCACGTACACATAGAGGTACGGCACGGTGAAGCCGAGTCCGAACGCGCTCAGCGCGCTGCCTGCCTGGATCCGGCGCATCGCTGCGCCCCTCGCCTCGGTCACACTCACCCACTTCGATCGCGGGTTCAGACCTGTAGCCCTGAACCCTGAAGACTTCAATACTAAAGTTAACTCCTTAACTGTACACATGGAAGGACTTCAACGCCAACGGGCCCCGTGGAATACTCGCCGCATGTCCGACACCCCCGCGCGGTCCGGCCCGCAGGCCCTCCAGGAGCCGAGCCTCGACGAGCAGATCGCCGCCTACCAGCGCGAGTTCCGCGACCTCGACCCCCAGGTCGAGAAGGTCGTCTCCGCCCTCGGCCGGCTGAACCGGCGGATGAACGTGGCGTACGGGCGTCAGCTCGCCGACCTCGGCATCAGCAACGCCGAATGGGAGGTCCTGAAGACCCTGGTCCTCTCCGGGGAGCCCTACCGTCTGGGCCCCGGCGAGCTGGCCAAGCGCCTGGGGCTCACCCCGGCCGCGATGACCCACCGCATCGACCGCATGGCGGGCGAGGGCCTGGTCACCCGGGACCGCGACGAGAGCAACCGGGTCCGCGTGATCGTCGAGCTGACCGACGAGGGCCGTACGAAGTGGCTGGAGGCCATGCGCATGGCCACCGCCTTCGAGGAGGACCTGCTCCAGGACCTCAGCACGGAGGAGAAGGGCGTCCTCGGTGACGTCCTCATCCGCCTCCTCCGCCGTGTGGAGCTCACCCAGCCCGACGCCGGCGGCCGCCTGACGGACCTCGATTGAGGTCGCGGGACGGGGGTAGAGGGGGTAGTTGACACTCCCCTCCCGGACGCGTAGTGTTCTCCGAGTTGTCACGGAGCCGGAACGGTCCTGCGGCAGCGACTCCCGCCGCTGATGCGGCACCTCTACTCAGCACGATCTCCCTCTCGGGAAGAATTTCGGCGTGCCGAAATTCATTTCGAAAGACTCGATTATGAGTCGTCGGGGAAATCCGCTAGAGTTTGAGACGTCGGAACGGCCCAACAGCCGGAAAGACAACTCCCGCTGACCGGGAATCAGACGCCGAAAGGATCTGATAGAGTCGGAACCGCCGGAAGGGCCC
>NZ_JBIAUG010000003.1:397231-398113 GCF_042892575.1 Streptomyces sp. NPDC001744 | reverse complement strand
CCTGGCCTTGATGTCGACGAACTGCTCGAAGCCCGTACGGGTCGCCTCCACCACGACATCGGCGCCGGGCACGGCGTCCGCGTAGGTGGCGCGGGCCCCGTCCAGCTTCGGCGCGGGCAGACCACCCCGCCACTGCAGCGTGATCTGCTCCTCGCCCCGGCCGAGAGTGACCAGGTCGGTGGCCGGCGCGGCCTGGGCCGCACGCAGGGAGGACGCCCGGGTACCGGCCTTCCCCGCCAGCCTCAACCCGGCCGGATGGGCCTTGGACACGACCGTGCCATCGGGTGACGCGGCGAGCGCGACGTCGACGTCACGCCACTGTCCGGTGGCGGTGTCACGGAACCGGACGGGGCCGGCCGCCAGCTCGGTGGTGAGCGAGCCGTTCGGATCGACCCAGGTCGTCGAGGTCTCGGTGCGTTCCGACAGGGCTTCGACCCGGCTGCCGGACAGCCGTGCCGTGACGCGGGCCGAGGGGATGTCGGCGGCCGTAGTCGCGACGGGCTGCTCCTGCGGCTGCGTGGAGGGCCGCTCGACGGGTGCGGCGACGGCCACATCCACTGTCGAGACAGCCATCAGCAGTGCGATTCCTGCAGCGGCCACGCGTATGCCCGGCCGCTGGTCGAACCTGGGCCGTTCGCGGAATCCTGATGTGGATCCCGGTTCGGGGATTCTCACATTTCTCCCTATGGGTGTTTCGGTGGTGACTGCGGTACAAAGCCGGAGGGCTCTGTCGCAAAGCCCAGGCCGTGAGGGCCTGGGCGGCTCATGGGGGGGGGGGGGGGGGGCGTGCTCCTCGTATCTTAGGAGCAAAAAACACAAAACGAACACAACAACCCAAAAGCAAACAACGAAGAGAAAAAACAAATACAAAAAGAAAAAAAA
>NZ_JBIAUG010000003.1:271097-397221 GCF_042892575.1 Streptomyces sp. NPDC001744 | reverse complement strand
GGCGGCTCATGGGGGGGGGGGGGGCGCCGGCGTGGCTTGGTGACCAGTCCCCGGGCATGACGGACCGCCCGCTTCGCGGTCGCTGCGGGACGAGGCTGGTGCGGTGCCGAAACTACGGTTCGATGAGGCCGGTCCTGATGGCGTAGCGCGTGAGCGCGACGCGGTCGCGGAGGCCGAGCTTCTGCAGGAGATTGGCCCGGTGGCGCTCGACCGTCTTGACGCTGATGACCAGCATGTCGCCGATCTCCTTCGAGCTGTGGCCTTCTGCGACGAGCTTGAGGATCTGCTCCTCGCGGTCGGTGATCGCCCGCTCCGGGAGAGCCCGGCCTTCTTCCGTGCGGTCGAGGTACTGGCGGATCAGCGTGCTCTCGACCCCGGGGTAGAGGAACGGCTCGTCGCGCATCGCGGCGCGACACGCTTCCACCAGGTCCCGGTCCGCGACGGACTTCAGTACGTAGCCGCAGGCTCCTGCCCGCAGAGCCTCGAAGAAGTACTGGTCGTTGTCGTACATGGTCAGGATCAGGATGCGTAGGTCCGGTCGGATACGAGAAAGCTCGCGCGCGGCCTGCAGCCCTGTCATCCGCGGCATGGCGATGTCGAGAACCGCCAGGTCGACGGGGACCTTCTGCGCGACGGCGACGGCCTCCGCACCGTCACCGACCTCTGCCACCACGTGCAGATCGGGCTCGGAGTCGAGGATCATTCGTACGCCACGACGCACCAGGGCGTGATCGTCGGCAAGCAGAATCCTCCTGGGCCGGTCGGTCACCGCCCCGCCTCCGCTCTCACGGGTGCCAGCAAGTGAACGGACGTGCCGACGTCAGGGCCGGCCCGAAGGGTGAACTGTGCCCCGATCAGGAGGGCACGTTCACGCATGCCGTGGATCCCGGCTCCCTCCGCGGCGCCGTCGCGACCGCGCCCGTTGTCGCTGATCACCAGCTCCACACCCCCCGAGGCTCCGTGCCGCAGCTCCACGTCGACGCGGTCGGCCCCCGAGTGACGCGCCGCGTTGGTCAGGGCTTCCTGTGCCACCCGGTAGATCACCAGCTCGGCTTCCTGCGTCAGGGCCGGAAGCCCTGGCTCACAGCGGTGGTCGACCCTGATTCCGGTAGTGGTGAAGTCCGCCGCCAAGGCCCGGAGGGCACTCGTCAGCCCAAGGTCCTCAAGCACCCCGGGGCGAAGTCGGCGAGCGATACGCCTCAGTTCGTCCAGACTCTCCCTGGTCGTCTCCTGCGCCGACCGAAGGTCCTCCCGTAGTTTCACCGGGGCTCGGTCCGCCAGCCACTTCAACTGGAGCAGGACGGCGGTGAGAGCTTGGCCGACCTCATCGTGGAGTTCCCGCGCGAGATGTCTCCGCTCGGCCTCCTGCGCTGCGGTGACGCGGGCACTGCTGGTGGCCCGTTCGCTCTCCAGCCGGTCCAGCATCGCGTTGAACGTGCTTACCAGCTCAGCCATTTCGTGCTGCCCCGTGGCCTTCGGCCGCGTGCCGGGGTGCAGAAGATCCGCCCCCGCCATCGCGAGGGACAGCCGCTTGAGCGGAGCCAGTCCGTACCGGAAGAGAAGACCATTGGCCACGAGCATGGCCAGCACCCCGGCGATTATCACGACGGCTTCGTCGAAGAGAACCGGGGAGGAGACGGTGACCCACGGACTCAGCAGAAGCGCGGTGGCCACAACGAGGAGGAAGGCATTCATCAGGAAGATCCGCCAGAACAACGACACTGCGAACCTCTCCCTCGGCTTCCTTGCGTCCATCCGCTCAACGCACCCCAGCGTTGGCGAGTGTCACGACGGTGATCAAGAGGGAGTCTGGACGATCATGCTCGGACCGTCCATACATGCCGGCACCCATCTTTCACCCACCGGGAAGCGCGCAGGCGGCTGAGCGGATCGATCACTTCTGCGGCACCCCGGCATTACCGTCACACGCCGCAGCGCCTGGTGAACCGGTCGGATTCCGGCCTGCGGGTGTTCCACCGGCTTGACGCACCGGACAGCGACGGCGGCGTGTCACCGCCCTCCCCGCGGGAGCGGACGACGCGGGCGCGCGCCGGCGGCTCGCTGCTGCGGCGGGGTGGTACGCAGGGCGGTTACGCCCAGCGTGGCGTCCCGTGCGGCGGGGGCCCCGTCGCGCTCGGCTGTCGCTTCGGCACGCTCGTGGGCCGGCTGCTCGATCAAGGCTGCGTAGGTGCCGGCGAGTTCCGCCGGTTTCCGCTCTTCCTCGCGGGCCCCGGCCAGGTCCTCGCGGAGCTGGGCGGTCTCGACCTCGGCCTTCTTGACGGGCTGGCTCTTGTGCCGGGCCCGCGGACATCCGCGCTGAAGACCGGGCGCCTCTCCTGGGCGGCAACCGGCCAGGAGGGTGAGGAGGATCAAACCCGCGGCGGACAGCGTCCGTACCAGCAGGGCGGCGAGGACGTCGTCGGTGAAGTCCTCGACGAAACGTGCCGCCCGGAGCACGGTCATCGTCATCGCGACCTCCTGGACGCGCGGAGTGCCGTTCTCCCGGTCCCGCGCCGACTTTCCCCGCAGGATCCGCGAGTCCCTGCCGCCCCGGGGCGCTCCCTCCGGCGCCCTTTCGGGCCGCGGAGGCGAGCCCGGGGGCCGCGAGGGCGCGTCTCCGGGGCCGCAGGGAAGGGGGCGCCGCCCGATCATGGGAGACTCGCCCCCATGAACGGCAAGGCGACGACGAACCGGACACGGCTGGACAGGGGACGCAACGCACTCGGCCCCGCCCTCGAGCTGGTGCACACCGGCAGGGCGCCGACCCGGGCCGTCCTCACCGCCGAACTCGGCGTCACCCGCGCCACGGCCGGCGCCGTCGCCGCCGAGCTGGAGGCCCTCGGCCTCATCCGGGTCGACTCCAACCCCACCGCGGCCGGTTCCCAGGGGCGTCCCTCGCACCGGCTCGCCGTCGACGAGAAGGGCCCCGTCGTCCTCGCGGCCCAGGTCCACCCGGACGGCTTCCGGGCCGCGCTCGTCGGCCTCGGCGGCGCGATCGTCGCCACGGCCCCCGGGGCCGTCACCGTCTCCGCCGACCCCGCCCAGGTCCTCGGCGCCGTGGTCGGGGCCGGAGCCTCCCTGCTCCGCGAGAGCGGCCGTCGCTGCGTCGGCGCCGGTCTCGCCGTACCCTCCGCCGTGGCCGAACCCGAGGGCACCGCCCTCAACCCGCTCCACCTCGCCTGGCCCGCCGGCGCCCCGGTCCGGCAGATCTTCGCCGAGCGGGTGCGGGAGGCGGGCATCGGGGGCCCCGCCTTCACCGGCAACGACGTGAACCTCGCCGCCCTCGCCGAACACCGCCACGGCGCGGGGCGCGGCGCCCGGGACCTGCTCTGCGTGGCCACCGGCCACCGGGGCGTCGGCGGCGCGCTGGTGCTCGACGGGCGTCTGCACACCGGCAGCGCGGGCCTCGCCCTGGAGGTCGGCCACCTCACGGTGAACCCGGAGGGCGGTCCGTGCCACTGCGGCGGCCGGGGCTGCCTCGACGTCGAGACCGACCCGCTCGCCTTCCTCACGGTCGCGGGCCGTACTCCCGGCCCCGAGGTCTCCCTGCTCCAGCAGTCCCGCGACCTGCTGCGCACCGCTCCCGACGACCCGGGCGTGCGCGTCGCCGTCGGGGAGCTGATCGACCGCCTGGGGCTCGGTCTCGCCGGCCTGGTGAACATCCTCAACCCGGACCGGATCATCCTCGGCGGCCTCCACCGCGAACTCCTCACGGCCGACCCCGAACGCCTGCGCGCGGTCGTCGCCGACCGCAGCCTCTGGGGCCGCAGCGGCGGCGTGCCGATCCTCCCCTGCACCCTCGACCACAACAGCCTCGTCGGCGCCGCCGAACTCGCCTGGCAGCCGGTCCTCGACGACCCCCTGGCGGCCCTGTCCCGCGAAGCGGTCTGAGCGGTCCTACGTGTCCGGGTCCCATGGAGCAGGTCCTACGCGTCCGGGCCCCACGGACCAGGGCCCACGTGTCCGGGCCCCACGGACCAGGCCCACGTGTCCGGGCCCCACGGGTCCGGGACTCGGAATCCGTCCGGGCGGTCACGGCGTCCAGGCCCCGGGTGGAAAACCGGTGGGCCCCCGGAGCCGCGCGGCATAGCGTTCCGCCCATGAATCCTTCCGGCTCCGCTCTTCCCCCGCGCCTCGGCACCCTCACCTTCCACGGCCCGCTCTCCGGGGCCCGCGCCGCCCGCGTCGTCGGACGCCTCGCCGCTGCCGGGCCCGCCGACGTGATCGACATCGGCTGCGGCTGGGGGGAAATGCTCCTGCGCGTCCTCGACGCCGTCCCCACCGCCGAGGGGGTCGGGATCGACATCAACGCCGAGGACCTGGCCCGCGCCCGCTCCCTCGCCGAGGAGCGCGGGCTCTCCGGCCGTGCGTCCTTCGTCGAGGAGTCGGCGCTCGGCACCGGCCGGGGCCCCGTCGACGCGGTCCTCTGCCTCGGTGCCGGTCAGGCGCTCTGCGACCCCGAGCAGCCGTACGACCCCGCCGTTGTCCTGCGCGAACTCCGCCGGCTCGTCCGTCCCGGCGGACGCGTCGTCCTGGGGGAGGGATTCTGGGAGCGCACCCCCACCGGGACGGAACTGGCCGGGATGTGGCCCGGCGCGCACACCGACGACCACCTCTCCCTCGGCGCCCTCGTGGACCTCGCGGTCGAGGCCGGGTTCCGTCCCGCGTGGATCGAGACGGCGAGCGCCGAGGAGTGGGAGGAGTTCGAGTCGGGCTACCGGTACGACACCGAGGTCTGGCTGGCCGCCCACCCCGGCCACCCGCTCGCCGCCGAGACGCGCGAACGCGTCGACCGGCAGCGTTCCAGCTGGCTGAACGGCTACCGGGGCGTCCTCGGCATCGCCTATCTGACCCTCGTGGCCGTGGCCGCCTGACCGGTCCGGACGCCCCGGGCCCACGGCACCGGGGCCCGGGGCGTCCGCCTTCACCGGGCGCCGCGCCCACCACCCCTCCCCGCCGGGGCCGCTCCTCCGGCCGGACCCCGTGACGGTGCCGCACCCGCCCCCGGGCGCAGGGGCGGAAGGGGAGCCGTACTCCCCGCGCGGTACGCGTGAAGCCGCTGCCGGTACGACGCCCCGGGCCCCCTCCCCGGACGACTCTGGAACCAGGGACATTCCCGAACCAGCCGTACGTACCGAGGAGCTGAACCATCATGGAGACACTCGCCCACGCGGGCCCCGGCCCCTGGATCCTTCTCTTCCCCCTCGTCTGGGCCGTCGCCGTCGTCGGGATCGTCGCCCTCGTCCGCCGTACCGGGCGGTGCCGGGGGCGGGACCTCCGCTCCGGTCGCGACGGCGGGCCGGACGACCACTCGCCGCTCGCCCTGCTCGGTCACCGGTTCGCCGCCGGTGAGATCGACGAGGACGAGTACTGGCGGCGGCTCAGCGTCCTGGAGGAGCAGTTCGGCCGCCGGAAGGGCGCCGAGGGACGCCGGCCCTGAGGGACCGGTCCCCACCGGCCCGGCGCTTCCCGCCCGCCCGGCCCGGGGCCCTTCGCGCGTCCCCGGCCCGGCGCCTCCTCAGCCCGCCCGGCCCGCCAGGACCGGGTGGGCCGAGGCCACGGCGGGGGCGGGGCTCGGCACCGGATCGGCCGGGGTGCCCAGGGGGACGGCGGGAATCCGCTCGTACCCCGTGAAGGGGCCCTCGGTCGCGGCGCCGTACACGGCCTCCTCGCGCGTCCGGACGGGACCGCCCGGGAGGGGCGCCGCGAGGGTGAACCACACGACCTTCCCGTCCTTCCCGTCGTCCCCGCACGGCCGGACGCCCCAGCTCTCGCTGACCGCGCCAACGAGGGCGAGGCCCCGGCCGGACGTGGCCAGCTCGTCGGCCGGCGGAACGGCCGCCACGGATCCGCCGGCGCCGCCCGGGAAGGGGGAGGCGCCGGAGACCGGCCCGCCGGCCTCCGGCAGACGCGGGTCGTGGTCCCTGACGGAGACCGTGAGGCGGTCGAGCAGCAGCTCGATCTCGACGGTGCACCGCTTGTCCGGCCGGGCGTGCCGGTGGACGTTGGTCAGGAGTTCGGTGACCCCCAGGAGGGCATGGTCGACCAGGGCGTCGAGATGCCAGTGGCGCAGATGCGCGGAGACGATTCTGCGGACCTGTCCGATCCGCTGCGGCAGGGCGTGGAGCTCCACCGCGTAGTACCTGCTCGGTTCGCTGATCACGGCTGCGACTCCCCGAAGTAGTCCGGAAGAAGACGAAGGTTCGGATCTCTCGTGCGTACAGCAGGATGACGACCACAGCGCAGCGTCACCATCCGTAAACCCTCGGTGAGGTGCTTCCAGCGTGGGCCAGGGGTGACCGTCCCGCAACTCACGGCGAGGCGCGCCGGGCCGGGGCCGCTCCGCGCGGCCCCGGTCGTCAGCGCCGTCCGGCCGCTCTCCTGAGCGCCGCGAGGAGGCGTCCCGAGTCCTCCGCCCCGTCCTCGCGGCCGTCCTGGTGCAGCGTCAGCCGGTACCGGGTGCCGTTCACGGTCGCCACCGCCTCGTCCGGGCCCGCGAACCACGGCCGCCCCGCCCGCACCGCCGTCACCGGGGCGCTGTCGATCTCGCTGCCGTAACTGGTGAGCAGGGCGAGCCGCCCGTCCTCGATGCGCACCTCGCCCGCGCGCGTCAGTGAACGCAGCCAGCGGGTGATCCCCACGCCCCGCACGCTGAAGTCGGGTTCCGTCATGTCGGTCCGCCCCTTTCTCCCCGTTTCCCCCGGGGTGCCGCTCATAGTGTGCCGGGCCGTCCGCGACCGCACCAGTGGCCCCTCCGCAAGTCTTCCCTATGGAGAGTCAAAGGGAACGTTTGCCCAGGTGGGAGCGGTATCGTCAAGAGCGGGGCACCCAGGGGAAGCGACCGAGGAGAAGCGCGGATGAACACCGTCGAACGCACTGTCGAGCACCATGCGGACAACCGGCCGGCGAGCGCCGCCACCGCCGCGGCCACCATCGACGTCGACCGCAGCGATCCCGCGTACCGGACCTGGCTGAAGGAGGCCGTCCGCAAGGTCCAGGCCGACGCCAACCGCTCCGCCGACACCCACCTGCTGCTCTTCCCGCTCCCGGCGGAGTGGGGGATCGACCTCTACCTCAAGGACGAGTCCACCCACCCCACCGGCAGCCTCAAGCACCGTCTCGCCCGCTCCCTCTTCCTCTACGGCCTCTGCAACGGCTGGATCCGGCCGGACCGGCCCGTCATCGAGGCGTCCAGCGGTTCGACCGCCGTCTCCGAGGCGTACTTCGCGAAGCTCGTCGGCGTCCCGTTCATCGCCGTCATGCCCCGCACGACCAGCCCCGAGAAGTGCCGGCTCATCGAGTTCCACGGCGGGCGGTGCCACTTCGTCGACGACTCGCGCACCATGTACGAGGAGGCCGCCGCCCTCGCCGCGCGCACCGGCGGCCACTACATGGACCAGTTCACCTACGCGGAGCGGGCCACCGACTGGCGCGGCAACAACAACATCGCCGAGTCGATGTACCAGCAGCTCCGCCTCGAGCGGTACCCGGAACCGGCCTGGATCGTGGCCACGGCGGGCACCGGCGGCACCTCGGCGACCATCGCCCGCTACGTGCACTACATGCAGCACGACACCCGCGTCTGCGTCGCCGACCCCGAGAACTCCTGTTTCTTCGACGGCTGGACCCACCACGACCCGCACGCCACCGCCGACTGCGGCTCCCGCATCGAGGGCATCGGCCGCCCCCGCATGGAACCGAGCTTCGTGCCCGGGGCCGTCGACCGCATGATGAAGGTGCCCGACGCGGCCAGCGTCGCCGCCGTCCGGGCCCTGGAGACCGCCATCGGCCGCAAGGCGGGCGGCTCCACCGGCACCGGCCTGTGGAGCGCCTTCAAGATCGTGGCGGAGATGGTCGCGCAGGGGCGCTCCGGCAGCGTCGTCACCCTGATCTGCGACCCGGGCGACCGCTACCTCGACAAGTACTACTCCGACGACTGGCTGGCCGCCCAGGGGCTCGACATCGCCCCGTACGCCGCCGTCATCGAGCGCTTCCTGGAGACGGGGGCCTGGCCGGAGTGAGCCGCCGGTCGAGCCGGCGCGCCGCGCCCCGGAAGGACAGCCCCAGGCCCGGCCCCGCGAGACGCAGCGCGAGCCGGAACGGGCCCGGGCCGTCGGCGGCCACCGTCCACCGCAGCAGGGTGCCCCGCCCGGCGGGGGAGAGGGCCCACTCCTCCGCCATGGCCGTCACGCCCGGGGCGTTCGTCGCGTCGACCCGGTACGCGTGGAGGGCCCCCGGCTCGGAGGCCAGGACCGTCTCCTCGAAGGAGATCCCGACCCGCAGCCGGACCGTACGGCCCGCCCCCTCGTCCCGGGGGACGGCGGAGGCGACGGCGGTGAACCAGGAGGGCGTGCTGCCCGTCTCCACGGCCAGCGACCGGTGGACGGCCCGGGGCGGCGCGGCCAGCGTCGCCGTGAAGGCCAGGCGTACGGGGGCGGACGCGGTGAAGTCGAGCTCCACCGGCCTCAGTCGGCGTGCCATGGACCGAACCTCCCGACGGGTGCGAGCGGAAGAAGCACCCTAACTGACGCCCCGTCAACGGCACAGGGCGCGGGCGGGGACGAGACGCGTCCCTCACTCCTCCCGCAGCAGCCCGTCCAGCGCCCGGCCGAACAGGAACCGCCCCGCCCGCGCCAGCACCGGATCGAGCGCCCCCGGCACCCCCCGCACCGACAACTCCTCCGTCCACACCACGCGGCAGCCGCCGCCGGGCGCCTCCGCCACCTCGATCAGCGCCCAGCCCCGCACGACCCGGCCGGACTTCTCCAGACGGCACGCGCCGGGCCGGCCCGCCGCCGGCGGCTCCCAGCGGACGACCTCCATCGGATCGTCGAAGGACAGCCGCCCGATCCCCGTCCGGGCGGTGAACCGGGTGCCCGGCCCGTTCGGCCCCGGCGTCAGCACCCTCGTCCGGGTCAGCGGCACCCGGCGTCCGTGCGCCGGCCAGTCCGTGAGCCGCCGCCACACCTCCTCCGGCGCCGACGGCACCGTCCGCTCGACCCGGAAGGCCCTCACGCCCGCTCCCCGTCCGCCACCACGAGCCCCGGCAGGCGCTCCGCCACCTCGGCCCGCACCTCCTCCGGCAGCCCCCGGTCCGTCACCCAGGTGTCCACCTCGTCCAGCGACGCGAACGAACTCAGCCCCACCGTGCCCCACTTGGTGTGGTCCGCGACCACCACCACCCGGCGCGCCGCACGCATCAGGCAGGTGTTCGTCTCCGCCTCCGCCAGGTTCGGCGTCGAGAGACCGGCCTCCGCCGAGATCCCGTGCACCCCCAGGAAGAGCAGGTCGAAGTGGAGCGAGCGGACCGTCCGGTCCGCCACCGGGCCCACCAGCGCGTCGGACGGCGTGCGCACCCCGCCCGTCAGGACGACCGTCGCCTCCCCGCCCCGCGGCTCGCCGCCCCCCGTCCGCCGCCCCTCGTGGAACACGTCCGCGACCCGCACCGAGTTGGTCACCACCGTCAGGTCCGGCACGTCGAGCAGGTGCCGGGCCAGCGCGTAGGTCGTCGTCCCCCCGGACAGGGCGAGCGCCGTACCCGGCGTCACCAGGGCCGCCGCCGTCCGGGCGATCTCGTCCTTGGCGCCCGGTTCGAGCACCGACTTGGCCTCGAAGCCCGGCTCGTGCGTGCTCGCCCCGTCGACCGGGACGGCCCCGCCGTGCACCTTCGCCAGCACGCCCTGGCGGGCCAGCGCGTCCAGGTCGCGACGGATCGTCATGTCCGAGACGCCCAGACGCCGGGTCAGCTCGTTGACCCGTACGCCGCCGCGCCGCCGCACCTCGTCGAGGATCAGGGCGCGGCGCTGCTCCGCGAGGAGGTTCTGGTTGTCAGTCACCGCCGGGACCGGTCCTTCCGCAGAAGACGAGGGAACGAGAGTGAATTTCGGCGAGAGGCCGTGCGCGGCCGCACGGCCGTCCGCGATCCTGTCCCCGACGTCGCATCTTCCCACTCCGAGAGGAAGTCCCCCCAGTGCCCCCTGCCACACCCGCCCCGGAGAGCGGGGACGCGGCACTCGAACTCCTCGTCCACGGTGTCGGCGGAACCACCCCCCAGGACATGCTCGACGACCCCAGGACCGTACGGATCACCGGCGACCGGACCGCCGCCGTGTACCGGCGCGCCGAGGACGCCGACGCCGAGGACCACCCCGGGCGGTACCACGGACGCCCGGTCCCGGAGGCGTACTGCTGGTCCAACCTGACCTCGGGCGACGGCACCCGCGCCCTCTGGCTGCTGCTCCTGCCCTTCATGGTCGCCAACCTCGCGCACTGGATGCGCCCGCCCGGCCGGGACGGATCGGGACCCGTCCGGTTCTACGGGGTCCTCGTCCGGCTCCTCGCCCTCACCCTCACCGTCCTGCTCACCGCCGCCGCCTGCGAGGTCGCCCTCGACCTGACGGCCTGGCAGTGCGCCGCCGCCCCCGCCTGCACCGACAACGCCGCCTGGCTGGAGTTCCTCTCCGCCCGGCGCGCCGGCTGGTGGTCCCCGCCCGGCCGCCGCCTCGCCCTCGCCGCCCTCGTGCCGACCGCCCTCGTCGGCCTGCTCTGGTACCTGTCCAACCGGACCTGGAGCGCGTACGAGGCCCAGCGCCCGCCCGCCGGCCACGACGCCCCGTCGGCGGAGCCGGCGACCGGCGGGCAGAGGACGCCCGCCGGGTCCCGCGCCGCCCTCGGCCGCCCCGGATTCTGGTACGGCCGCCGCCTCGTCGCCCGCCTCAGGGCCGCCCACACCGCCGCCGGCTTCCTCACCGTCGCCGCCGCCCTCGTCACGGCCGCCGCCCGCCACGACGGCACGGTCCCCGGCACCGGGGCCGCCCTCGGCCGTGTGCTCCAGGCGTCCGTCGCCGCCCTCGGCGCCGTCGTGCTCTGGGTGGTGTGCCGGCGCGGACGCAGCGAACGCCGCCTCGACCTGCGGCTCGAACGCGCCCTGGTGACCTGGCTGCCCACCGCCGCCCTCGCCCTGCTCCTGCTCACCGCCCTGTACGCCGGCTGGTCCCGCCCCGGCTGGACCTCGTCGGGCACCCTCCCCGGCGACACCGTCTTCAGCGCCCTCACCGTCGTCCAGGGCGGCCTCGTCGTCGCCCTCGGCGCGACGGCCCTCCTCGTCCGGCGGTCCTGCCGGGACGCCCGCACCGCCCTGCGCGGACTCGGCGGGCCCGCCGTCGCCATGCTCGCCTGCGCCCTCGCCGGAATCATGTCCGGAGGCGTCGCCCAGCGCGTGGCCGACTGGCTCGACGGACCGGCCACCCCCGGCATGGGCGAACCCGGCCCCCGGATAAGCCCGCCCGTCCTGCTCAGCTGGCAGGCGTCGGTCATCCCCGTCCTGCTCCTGCTGCTCGCCGTGCCCGCCGCCCTGCTCGCCGCGCGGACCGTGCTCGCCGCCCGGCGCCTGCGCTCCGAGGTCGAGGCCGACTACGGGACCGCCGGCGAGAACGACCCGGTCCGTACGGGACGGATCGCGACGTGCAGGGCGCGGGCGGGGCTCACCGACTCCGCGCCCGTCCTCGTCGGCGTCGTCTCCGGCGCCACCCTGCTCCTCGGGGCCGCCTCCGTCGCCGGTGCCTGGGCCAGCGGCAACGTACCCGGCCGGGCCTTCGACGGCGCCCATCCCGCCCTCGCCTCGCTGGCCTCCGCCACCCAGTCCCTCGGCTCCTGGATGATCGGTTTCGGCTTCCTGCTCTTCGTCACCTGGGGCCGTCGCGCCTACCGGGACCCCTCCGCCCGCCGCACCATCGGCATCCTCTGGGACGTCGGCACCTTCTGGCCCCGCGCCGCCCACCCCTTCGCCCCGCCCTGCTACGCCGAGCGCGCGGTCCCCGACCTCACCTGGCGCATGAGCTCCTGGACCCGGCGCACCGGTGGCCGGCTCGTCATCTCCGGGCACTCCCAGGGCAGCGTCCTCGCCGCGGCCGCCGTCTGGCAGCTCAGGCCCGCCACCCGCCGCCGGGTCGCCCTGCTCACCTACGGCTCACCCCTGGAGCGGCTCTACGGACGCTGGTTCCCGGCCTACTTCGGCCCCGACGCGCTGCGCTCCCTGAACCGCACGGTGCACTGCTGGAGCAACCTCCACCGCGCCACGGACCCCATCGGCGGACCCGTCCGGGTCCTCGGCGAGGACGGGCGGCCCGCCGTCGACGCACCGGTCCTGCTCGATCCGGTCGCCTACGGGCGCACCCGCGACCATCCGCTGCCCGAGCCGATCCTGGGCCACTCCGACTACCAGGCCGACCCGGCGTTCGCGCGCTGCCGCTCCGCCCTCCTCGACCGGCTGCCGCCCGCCGTGCCCCACCAGCGCGACCCCGGGGAGCCGGCCGGCCGGGAGACGTCCGGCCGGGCGGACCCGGAACGGGGCGGTGCGGCCGGACCACCCGCGTAGGGCGGGGCCGGGGCTCAGGGAAGTCCCGGCAGGTCCTCCGGGTGGAGCAGGGTCAGCTCGTCCGTGCTCGGGTCCTCCAGGGCGGCGACCCGGCTCGCGTGCCGCTCCACCATCGACTCGAACGTCTGCCGCGCCGTACGCCCGTTGCCGAAGGCCGGTCCCTTGGGCAGTGCGGTGAAGTAGACGAGCAGCGCCTCGTCCGTCCCCGGGGCCAGCCGGTACTCGTGCTCGTCCGCCTGCTGCCCGACGATCCGCAGCAGCTCCTCCGGCGCGTAGTCGTCGAAGGTGATGGTCCGGGAGAAGCGCGACGCCACCCCCGGGTTCACGGTGAGGAACCGCTCCATCTCCGCCGTGTACCCGGCGACGATGACCACCACCGCGTCCCGGTGGTCCTCCATCAGCTTCACGAGGGTGTCGATCGCCTCGCGGCCGAAGTCCCGCCCCGAGTCCTCCGGCGAGAGGGCGTACGCCTCGTCGACGAACAGCACCCCGCCGCGCGCCCGGTCGAACGCCTCCTGGGTGCGGATCGCCGTCGACCCGATGTGCTCGCCCACCAGGTCCACCCGGGACACCTCGACCAGGTGCCCGCGCTCCAGGACCCCGAGCGAGGCGAGGATCTCCCCGTACAGCCGCGCCACCGTCGTCTTGCCCGTGCCCGGGTTCCCGGTGAAGACCAGGTGACGGCGGACCGAGGCCGCCTTCAGGCCGGCCTCCTGGCGCCTGCGCCCCACCTCGATCATGTTGGTCAGGGTCCGCACCTCGTGCTTGACGCTCTCCAGGCCCACCAGGGCGTCCAGTTCGCCGAGCACGTCCTGCGACGAACGGGCCTCCCGGTCGCGTTCCGGCTCCGGAACCGCCGCCGGGGGCCGGGAGGCCGGTACGGAACCGAGCAGCCCGGCCGTCCGCGTGGCGGTCAGGACCGCGCCGCCGGCCGGGGAGGGGCCGGACGCGGAGAAGTCGGGCACGGAGGAGCGGACCGCGCTCTCGTCGCTCGTGCACCCCTCCGCGACCGCGCCCTCCTCCGGGAACTCGTAACCGCCGCGCGCGCACCGCTCCGTGCGGCACTTGCGCAGGGTCGTCCGGCAACCGTCCGTCACGTGGAAGCCGTACCCGTCGCTGCCCGTCACCCGGCAGCCGTGGAAGGAGCCGCGCCCCTCCGCCGACACGTAGAAACCGGCCTCGGCGGGCGAGGTGACCGTGCACCGGTCGATGGTGGGGTCGGCGCCCTTGGTGACGATGACCCCGGTCTGCACCGAGTCGATCGCGCAGTTGGCGAGGGTGCCGCCGCTGCCGTGGTCCCGGAACCAGGCGCCCGTGGACGCCTCCCGGATGCGGCAGTCGTCGAGCTGGGCCGTCGCCCCGTCGCTCACCGACACCGCCGTGTTCCGCACCTGCGACAGGTCGCTGTCGACCACGTCCACGCGCGAACCCCGGTCCAGGACGAACAGCGCGTCGGGCACGTCGTGCACCCGGCAGGCGTCGAGGACGGCGGTCGCCCCGTCGCTCACCCACACCGCCGGGTAGTCGCCCGTGCTGTCGTGGATCTCGCACTGGTTGGCGTCCACCCGGGTCCCCGGGTCCCACACCGACAGGCCGTTGCGGCCGAAGCGGCGGACGGTCGACCGGGTGAGCGTCAGGACCGAGCGCGAGCGCAGGTCGACCGCGTTCTCCGGGACGTCGTGGACGTCGCAGTCGGAGAGGGTGAGGACGGCGTCGGTGTCGAGGGTGATGCCGTCCGCCGACGTGCGGTGCACCGAGGAGTCGGTGAGGTGGGCGGTGGCGCGGGACGCGATCTGGAGCCCGGCGCCCTTGATCTCGTACACCTCGCAGCCCACGCCCTCCAGGGCGCTGCCCTCGCCCGTGACGGCGATGCCGGCGCCGGAGGCGTGGTGCACCCGGCAGCGCTCCAGACGCGGGTGCGCCCCGCCCCGCACCGAGACGCCCGCCTGCCCGGCGGCCACCACCTCGCACTCCTCGAACACCCCGCCCGCGCCGTCGAGCACCGCGATGCCGATCCCCGCCGGGTTGTCCACGGTGCAGCGCCGGACGGTGGGCCGTGCGGCGCCCCGCACCTCGATGCCGGCGGCCGAACGGGTCGTGATCCGCAGGTCGAGCAGTTCGGGCGTGCCGTCCTCGACGAGGAGCGCGGGCGCCGCCACGTCCTGCCCCTCGACGTGCAGGTCCCGGAGGGTGACGGAGGCGCGGAGGGTCAGCGGGACGCCGTCCGGGGGAGCGATCCGGACCGGGCCGGCGCCGCCCTCGGGGCCGCGCAGGGTGACGGCCCGCCGCATCACGAGGTTCTCCCGGTAGGTCCCCGGCGCGACGGTGAGCACGTCCCCGTCGCCCGCCGCGTCCAGGGCGGCGGCGAGGGAGGGGTACTCACCCGTGCGGCGCCGCCACCGCGATGTGCCGGTGTGCGTCACCTGGACCGTGCCCTGTGCCATGGGTGTGTCCTGCCCCCGCCTCATGCCTCGCCGCTGATCCGATGCCCCACCGTAGCGCGCGCGACGCCGGGGGGAGGACGGGTCGCGTACCCCCGCCCGTACCGGAAACGCACAGGTGCCCGGGTGCGTCACCGCCGGTCCGGAGCGGTCGGGGCCGGTCGTACCCGGTCAACTGCCGGTGCCGGTACGGCCCCAGTCGGGACCGGCCGCGGCCCACGCGCGGTCGAGGCGCGCGTACCGCAGCAGCACGAGGCGGCGCATCGCGAGCCGGCGGCCGGTCTCCACCAGGAGACCGGTGAGGAGCGAGGCCATGAACCCCGCGGTGATCGCGTGCGCGCGGGCGGTGGCCGGGTGCATCGGCGGCGCCACCGGACGGCCGTCCCGGTCCGTCCACAGCGCGAAGGTGTCGCCCGGCGCCGCGTGCCGCCGGGCCGTCTCCACCGTCCCCGTGCGGACCGAACCGTCCGGGGCGGTCCAGCGGGCCGTCACCGGGCGGCTCAGCCGCTCCTCCTCGGCGGCCTCGGCGGTCCGGACCACGCGCGGGGGCCCCTCGGCCGCCCCCAGCACCCGGGCCGTCGTCGGCGTCCGCTGCTCCTGCTGGGCGCGGATCGCCCGCTGGAGCGAGCCGTACGCGGACGCCCCGGCGGTCCAGCCGGCCAGGGGCACCGCGACGCAGAGCAGGACGGCGGCCGCCAGGGCGACCCACGCCTCGACGAGATCCGTGGTCCGGCGCAGGGGATTGTGCCGCCAGCGCCAGAGTCCGGTGGCTGCGCGCACGTCGGGACCCCCTCGTTGTTCGCCGCTCCTCCAACGAGTGTGCCCCGGAGGCGGGTTCCCCGCCCGCCGGACCGGCCAAGTGTGACGCGGGACCCCCGCCGTACGGGCGGGGCTCAGTCCAGGATCTCGACGGGGTCGCCGACCCGGACCGTGCCGGTGCGCTCGGGGACGAGGTTCTGGCCGAAGAGGACCCGGCCGTCGCTCCTGCGGTGCCGGGCGAGGGTGTGCAGCGGCTCCTTGCCCCGTCCGGCGGTGGACTGGTCCGTCGTGGTGACGACGCACCGCCCCGAGGGCCGGGCGACCCGGAGGACGACCTCCCCGACGGCGATCCGGCGCCAGCCGTCCTCCGCCCAGGGGGCCGTCCCCCCGATCACCAGATTCGGCCGGAACCTGTCCATCGGCAGCGGCCCCTCGCCCGCGTGGTCCCCCCGGGCGATCAGGGAGTTGAGGGCGTCGAGGGAGGCGGTGGTGGTGGCGAGCAGCGGATAGCCGTCCGCGAAGCTCACCGTCTCGCCGGGCCGCGCGTACTCCGGATCCACCGGGCGCCGGTGTTCGGGCGCGTCCATGTGGACGAGCCCGAAGTCCCCCTCCAGGTACGCCGAGAGCCAGTCGGCGGCGGCGGGCCCGGCCGGCACCGCCTCCACACGCTGGTCGAAGATGTCCACCGTGACGGTGGCCGAGGGGCGAGGGACCCCGACCGCCAGCGCCGGACGGCCGGGCGCGGACAGGACGATTCCGCCGTCCGGCGCCGGCTCGGCCGAGGCCAGCGCCATCCGGGGGCGACGACGCTGGGTCACGACCCTGCCCGCCGCGTCGACGACGGCCCAGCGGCGGTCCCCGGCCGGCCCCCAGGGCCGCACCTCGGCCTCCGCGCACGCCAGCGCGCGCATGGCCTTCACCGGGTGGATGTGGACGGAGCGGAGCACGGGAGTCGGCATGGGGTCATCCTGTCAGCCGCCCCGTCCCCGGCGTCGGCCGGTACGGGGAGCCGGTCAGTAACCCCCGCCCTGGTAGGGGCGGTTGTAGGGGTCGTCGTAGGGCGCGGAGGCCGGAACCGGCGCGGGCCGGGGCGCCGCCGGGCGCATCGCCTCGTAACCGGTGGCCGCCGGGCGCATCGCCTCGTAGCCGCCGGCCGCCGGGCGGGGCTGCTGCGGGTACGGGCCGCCCGGGTAGCCGCGCGGGGCGGACTGCTGCTGGGGGATGTACGGCGCCGGGGCCTGCTGGAGGGGGGCCGGTGCCATCTGCGGCGCGTGCTGCGGGTAGCCGTATCCGCCTCCGTTGTGGGCGGGGGAGGGCTGGGGGGCGGGCGCCGCCGGAAGGGCGGGCAGTGCCGAGGAGAGCGCCGGCAGGTAGGAGCCGTTTCCGCCACCGGAGAAGCTGCTGCCGGTGTCGTAGGCGGCGGGCACTCGGATCGGGGCGATCTGAGGCGTGCCCCGCTCCGCGACCAGGGAGTCGTAGATCGGGGTGTCCGGGAAGGACGGCGCGGTGTGGTAACCGCCTCCATAAGAGGAGCGGGGGGAGGTCATGGCCATAAGTTAAGCCCACGATGTGCCGGTTGGGGAGACCGATTTGAGGGTTGTTTGACAGGCTTCGCGAAGCGGCGCGTCCCCAACCCGAGCGAACGCGGTAAAAACGGGCGGCGAGATGTCTCAAGATCGCGTAAATGCCGAGCTGGGAGGGGGTTACCGGCGGGTCGGGCCCCTCGGGGCCGCCCGGCGTCCCTCCACATGAAGAACACATAAAGAAAAAGCGCCGGGAAGGCGGGGAGGTGATCATGAACATGATTGGGTGGCAATCCCGGACCCCCGGCGAACACACGCCGAATGGGAGGGGCTACTCCCCGTAAGGGGCGGCGCCGTCGCGTGCAATGGAAATGCCATTTCCCCTTCCGCCGGGAAGGGGCGCTCACCGGTCCGGCGCCGCCTCCGGCCGCGCGTACGTCCGGCCCTTCCACGCCGCGCCCCGGCCCCGGTGGTGCCGGACCGCCGAGTCCACCGTCATCAGCAGGTAGAGGAACGCGGTGAACGGCAGCAGCGGAGCGAGCCACGGCGGCTGCCGGTAGTAACGCAGCATCGGCAGGTACGTCCCCGCCATCACCGCCCAGGCCGCGCCGCCGGCCAGGGCCGCCCGCCCGTCCCCGCCCGCCGCGCCCGCCACCAGGGCCACCGGCGGCACCAGGTAGACGACCGCGAGGCCCGCCACCACCGCCACGAGCAGCGGCGGGCTGTGCCGCAGCTGCGTGTACGCGCTCCGCGCGACCATCCCCCACAGCCCCCCGAGTCCCGGGTACGGACGGACGCTCTCGACCCGCTCCGCGAGCCCCAGCCAGATCCGCCCGCCGGCCCGCCGCACCGCCCGCGCCAGCGACACGTCGTCGATCACCGCCTGCCTGATCACCTCCGGCACCCCCGCCGCCACCGCCGTCTCCGTCCGCAGCAGGACGCACCCGCCCGCCGCGGCCGCCGTCCGGGCCCGTGCCCGGTTGATCCGGCGGAAGGGGTAGAGCTGCGCGAAGAAGTAGACGAACGCCGGCACGATCAGCCGCTCCCAGCCGCTCTCGGCCCGCAGCCGGGCCATCTGCGACACCAGATCGAGATCGTTCTCCACCGCCGCCGACACGAGGAGCCGCAGACTGTCCGGCCCGTGGGCGATGTCCGCGTCCGTCAGGAGCAGGAACTCCGGCTCCCGCGCGCGTGCCAGCGCCATGCCGTGCCGCAGCGCCCACAGCTTCCCCGTCCAGCCCGGCTCCGGCTCACCCGGCGACGCGACGGTCAGCGGCAGCCCGCCGCACCGCTCGGCCAGTCCGGCGGCCAGCCTCCCCGTACCGTCCGTGCTCCCGTCGTCCACGAGGACGACCTCGGCGACCCCCGGATAGTCCTGGGCGAGCAACGACGGAAGGCTCAGCGGAAGCACTTCGGCCTCGTCCCGCGCCGGTACGACGACGACCACGCGCGGCCACGCGCGCGCGTCGTCCCCGCCGGGTCCCGACGGTTCCACGTGCGCGTGCTTCCCGCCGGACAGCGACGGTTCCACGTGCGCGTGCTTCCCGCCGGACAGCGACGGTTCCACGTGCGCGTGCTTCCCGCCGGACAGCGACGGTTCCACGCGCGCGTGCTTCCCGCCGGACAGCGACGGCTTCCGGGCCGGCTCCGCCCGTACGCCCCCGGACCCGGACGGCTTCCGGGCGCGCGGCAGCCGCTGGTCCGTGCGCCAGAAGAAGCCCTGGCCCAGCAGCAGCCAGACCCAGGCGGCGAAGGAGACGGTCGCGAACCAGGCGAGGGTGCTCATTCGCGGCAGTCTGCCCCAGAACGCGGGGGTCACGGGGCTCATCGGCTAGGGTGACCGGGTGAAGATCGCGCTCATGGACTCCGGAATCGGCCTCCTCCCGGCAGCGGCCGCGGTGCGACGGCTCCGGCCGGACGCGGATCTGCTCCTCTCCAACGACCCCGACGGCATGCCGTGGGGCCCGCGCACCCCCGAGGACCTCACGGGACGCGCCCTCGCCGTCGCCCTCGCCGCCGCCGAGCACCGCCCGCAGGCGCTGATCGTGGCCTGCAACACCGCCACCGTCCACGCCCTGCCCGCCCTGCGCGACCTCCTCGAACCGGAGATCCCGGTCATCGGCACCGTGCCCGCCGTCAAGCCCGCCGCCGCGGGCGGCGGCAAGATCGCCATCTGGGCCACCCCGGCCACCACCGGCAGCGCCTACCAGCGCGGACTCATCCGCGACTTCGCCGACGGCGCCGAGGTCACCGAGGTGCCCTGCCCGGGTCTCGCCGACGCTGTGGAGCACGCGGACCAGGACGCCGTCGGCCGGGCCGTCGCCGCCGCCGCCGCGCTCACCCCGCCCGACGTCCGCGCCGTCGTCCTCGGCTGCACCCACTACGAACTGGTCGAGGAGCGCATCCTCGCCGCCCTGGAGGCGCGCGGCCGGGCGGACCTCCCGCCGCCGGTCTTCCACGGCTCCGCCGAGGCCGTCGCCGCACAGGCGCTGCGCCGGATCGGCGCCGGGCCGGCCCCCGACGCCGACCCCACCGGCACCCTCTCCGTCCTGCTCAGCGGACGCCCCGGGCGGCTCCCCGCCACCGCCCTCGCCTACGCCGAGGGCCGCGGCCTCGCGGAGACCGCCTCCGCTCGCTGAGCGTCGCCGGGCGGCTCCGCTCCGCCGTGCCGCCCCGACCGCCCCCGAGTACGCTTCCGGTATGAGGGAGCGTCCCCGGTACCTGCGCGACGACGAGCTGAGCCCCGCCGTCTGGACCGGCCGCGCCACCAACCGCTTCCAGTGGGTGGCCGCGACGGCCGGTGCCGCCTGCCTGGCCCTGGGCATCCTCCTCGCCGTCCAGCTGCGGTGGACCTCGGGCGTCGCGGCGCTCCTCATGGCGGTGACCGGCTGCGTCACGGCCGGACTGCTCGTCCTCTTCGGCACCCTCGCCTTCGTCCACGTGGCCGTGCGGGTGGACGACCGGAACATGGAGGTCCGCTGCGGCCACATGGGCCTGCCGCGCCGCCGCATCCCCCTCTCCCACATCGCCGGAGCCGACTTCGCCCCGCGCGTCACCCCGCGCCAGTGGGGCGGCTGGGGCTACCGCTGGCGCCCGGAGAAGGGCACGGCCGTGGTCGTCCGGCAGGGCGAGGGGCTGGTCCTTCGCCTGCGTGACGGCCACACCTTCACGGTCACCGTCGACGACGCGGAGTCCGCCGTCCGCGCCATCCGCGACCGCCTGCGCCACCCGGCCCCGCCGGGCCCGTCCGCGTCGACCGGGGTGTGAACGCCGGGCCCGCCCGCGTCGGCCGTGCCGTCAGGACCCGCACCGCCCGCCGCCCCGCGCGACCGCTTCCGTGCTCGTCGGAGGCCCCGCACCGGGCCGTACCGGACGTCCCGGGGGACAGGGACGACCCGTAGACTCCGCAAGGTGAGCGCCACCACCCCTGCCGACGCGTCCGGAACCACCGCCGTTCCCGCCGACGCGTCCGGAACCGACACCGCACCGCCCGCGCCGGGTTCCCGTTCGCGACGGTTCGCGCGGCCCGCGGCGGCCGCCCTGTCCGGGTTCCTCCTCTACCTGAGCTTCCCGCCGCGACCCCTGTGGTGGCTCGCGCTGCCCGCCTTCGCGCTGCTCGGCTGGACCCTGCGGGGCCGCCGGCTCCGCGCCGGGTTCGGTCTCGGGTACCTCGCGGGCCTCGGTTTCCTGCTCCCCCTCCTCGTCTGGACCGGTGAGGAGGTCGGCGCCGTCCCCTGGCTCGCGCTCGCGGCCGTCGAGGCGCTCTTCGTGGCCGTCGCGGGACTCGGTGTCGCGGCCGTCTCCCGGCTCCCGTGGTGGCCCTTCTTCGCCGCGGGGGTGTGGGTCCTCGCGGAAGGGGCACGCGCGCGCGTGCCCTTCGGCGGCTTCCCCTGGGGCAAGGTCGCCTTCGGGCAGGCCGACGGCGCCTTCCTGCCGCTCGCCGCCGTCGGCGGCACCCCCCTGCTCGGCTTCGCCGTCGTGCTCTGCGGCTTCGGCCTGTACGAGGCGGCCCGCCTGCTCCTGGCCCGGCGCGCCGCCCGCGCCGTCCCGCGCGCCACGGCCACCGGCACCGCCCCGCGCGCCACCGGCACCGCCCCGCGCGGCCCGCTCCTCGCCGCCGCCCTCTCCGTCCTCGTCCCGGTCACCGGTGCCCTCGCCGCCCTTCCCCTCGTCGACGACTCCGCCGAGGACGGCACCGCCACCGTCGCCGCCGTCCAGGGCAACGTCCCCCGCCTCGGCCTCGACTTCAACGCCCAGCGACGAGCCGTCCTCGACAACCACGCGGCCCGCACCCGCGAGCTCGCCCGCGCCGTCCGGGAGAAGCGCGCGCCGCGACCCGACTTCGTCCTGTGGCCGGAGAACTCCTCGGACATCGACCCGTACGCGAACGCCGACGCCGCCGACGTCATCGACGAGGCCGTCCGCGAGATCGGCGCGCCCACCGTGATCGGCGCGGTCGTCGCCCCCGGGACCGGCAAGCTCCGCAACACCCTCATCCAGTGGGAGCCCGGCCGCGGCCCGGTCGCCACGTACGACAAGCGGCACGTCCAGCCCTTCGGCGAGTACATCCCCATGCGGTCCCTCGTGCGGATCTTCAACAGCGACGTCGACCGGGTGAGCCGCGACTTCGGCCCCGGCAGCGAGGTCGGCGTCTTCGACCTCGCGGGGACGAGGGTCGGTCTCGCCACCTGCTACGAGGCGGCCTTCGACTGGGCCGTGCGCGACACCGTCACCCACGGCGCGCAGCTGATCACCGTCCCCAGCAACAACGCCACCTTCGGCCGCAGCGAGATGACCTACCAGCAGCTCGCGATGTCCCGGGTGCGCGCGGTCGAACACAGCCGGTCGGTGGTCGTGCCCGTCACCAGCGGAGTCAGCGCGATCATCCGCCCCGACGGCGAGATCGTCGCGCGGACGAAGATGTTCACCCCGGACGTCCTGGTCGAGCGGGTGCCGCTGCGTTCCTCGCGGACCCCCGCGACCCGCATGGGCACCCTGCCCGAAGCCCTCCTCGCGGCGCTCGCGGCGGCCGGCCTCGGCCTGTCGGCGTTCCGCTCGGTGCGCGCCCGCCGCACCCGGGCGGAGTGAACAGCCGGCCAGGGGCGCGGCCATCGCGCCGAGGTGCGCCCGCCGCACCCGCGCGGAGTGAAACCGGAACCGGCCGGGGGCAGGGGGGCGGGGCCGACCCCGGGCGGCCGCCCATGATCTAGGGTCGCTCCATGGCTACCCCCGACTTCATCCGAACCCTGCGCGAGACGGCCGGTCACCAGCTCCTCTTCCTGCCCGGCGTGAGTGCCGTCGTTTTCGACGACCTGGGCAGGGTCCTGCTCGGCCGGCGCTCCGACAACGGGCGCTGGGCGGTCATCGGCGGCATCGTCGAACCCGGGGAGCAGCCCGCCGACTGCGCGGTGCGCGAGGTGTACGAGGAGACCGCCGTGCGCTGCGAGGTCGAGCGGATCGTGCTCGTCGAGACCCTCCGCAAGCCCGTCGTCTACCCCAACGGCGATCAGTGCCAGTTCCTGGACGTGTCCTTCCGCTGCCGCGCCGTCGGGGGAGAGGCCCGGGTCAACGACGACGAGTCCCTCGAGGTCGGCTGGTTCGACGTGGACGACCTGCCGGAGATGAAGCGCTTCTCGCACCTGAGGATCGAGAAGGCGCTCGCCGATGAACCCGCATGGTTCCGCACCACAGTAACCAGCTGAACTGTGGGTCCGACGCACATCGGCGGGGGAGGGAACCCTCCTTAGGGTGCGGAGCATGAGCGCTTCCCCCACCACCTCCGGCCCCGGCCCCGCCGCACTCCCGCCCCGGGTGGCCGGTCTCGCCCTCGACCTCACCGGCCGCACCGCGCTCGTCACCGGCGCGGCCGGCGGCATCGGGCGCGCCTGCGCGCTGCGGCTCGCCGCCGCGGGCGCCCGGGTCAGGGCCGTCGACCGGGCCGCCGAGGGCCTGGAGAGCCTGGCCGGGGAGGCGTCCGCACTCCCCGGCGAGCTCGAACCGCGGCTCCTCGACCTGACCGACCTGGACGCCGCCGAGACGGCCGCCGCCGGTACGGACATCCTGGTCAACAACGCCGGGCTCCAGCTCGTACGCCCCATCGAGGAGTTCCCCCCGGACGTCTTCCACACGGTCCTCACCGTGATGCTGGAGGCGCCGTTCCGGCTCGTCCGGGGTGCCCTCCCGCACATGTACGGGCAGGGCTGGGGCCGGATCGTGAACATCTCCTCCGTCCACGGGCTGCGCGCCTCCGCCTTCAAGTCCGCCTATGTGGCCGCGAAACACGGTCTGGAGGGCCTCTCCAAGACCGCCGCCCTCGAAGGCGCCCCGTACGGGGTCACCTCCAACTGCGTCAACCCCGGCTACGTCAGGACCCCGCTCGTCGAGCGGCAGATCGCGGACCAGGCCGCCGTCCACGGCATCCCGCCGGAGCGCGTCCTCTCGGACGTCCTGCTCAAGGACTCGGCGCTCAAGCGGCTCGTCGAACCGGAGGAGGTCGCCGAGGCCGTCCTCTACCTCTGCGCCCCCCAGGCGTCGTTCATCACCGGCACCTCCCTCACCCTCGACGGCGGCTGGACCGCCCACTGAGGGACACGCCCCGAGGGGTCCCTGTGAAGGTTGTCCACAGGGGTGGTGCGACCACACGTACGGCAGGTATCCCTGTGTCCATGTCCCACGAACACGTCTCCTACCTGGAACTCCTCGCCCGGGGAGCCGCCGCGGAGGCATACGACCGGCCCGTCCTGCTCGCCCGCGCGAGCGGCGCGGGCCCCGAGGCGCTGGCCGAGTTGGAGGAAGCCAAGCAGCTCGCCCTGCGCGTCCGGGCGGAGCTGGAGGGCCGGCGGCGGCGCGAGGCGGAGCTGTCCGCGCTCTTCGCCACCGCCCACGACCTCGCGGGACTCCGCGACCTCGACGCGGTCCTGCGCGCCATCGTCCAGCGCGCCCGCTCCCTCCTGGGCACCGAGGTCGCCTACCTCAGCCTCAACGACCCGGCCGCCGGCGACACGTACATGCGGGTCACCGAGGGCTCCGTCTCCGCCCGCTTCCAGCAGCTCCGGCTGGGCATGGGCGAAGGGCTCGGCGGTCTCGTCGCGCAGACCGCCCGCCCCTACGTCACCGACGACTACTTCGACGACGCGCGCTTCCAGCACACCCGGACCATCGACACGGCCGTACGGGACGAGGGCCTCGTCGCCATCCTCGGCGTGCCGCTCAGCCTCGGCAGCCAGGTCATCGGCGTGCTGTTCGCGGCCGACCGCAGGGCCAGGGTCTTCGAGCGCGAACAGGTCGCCCTGCTCGGCTCCTTCGCCGCGCACGCCGCCGTCGCCATCGACACCGCCAACCTCCTCGCAGAGACCCGCTCGGCCCTCGCGGAGCTGGAACGGGCCAACGACATCATCCGCGAGCACAGCGGCGTCATCGAACGGGCCTCCGAGGTCCACGACCGCCTCTCCGAACTGGTGCTGCACGGCGGCGGCGTCCACGACGTGACCCGCGCCGTCTCCGAAGTGCTCGGCGGGACCGTCGAGTTCACCGAGGCGGGCGCCGGGTCCGCGCGCCGCCCCGGCGGCCACGCGGTGCGCGAGGGGGACGACTGGGTCGCCGCGGTCTCCGCCGGCGGCGAGACCCTGGGCGCCCTCGTCCTCCGCGGACAGCCCGACCTCGACCCCGTCGACCAGCGCACCCTGGAGCGCGCCGCCCTGGTCACCTCCCTCCTGCTGCTCGCCCGCCGCTCGGCGGGCGAGGCCGAACAGCGCGTACGGGGCGAACTCCTCGACGACCTCCTCGACGCCCCCGACCGGGACCGTCGCCTGCTGCGCGAACGCGCGGCCCGGCTCCGCGCCGACAGCGAGGCCCCGCACGTCGTGCTCGCCGCCCGCGCCGACCGGACCGGTGCCACCCCCGACGCCGGACGCGAGGGCGCCGACCGCCGGCGCCTGTGGTCGGCCGCCTCCCACCTCGCCGCCACCCGCCGCGGACTGGCCTCCGCGCGCGACGGCGGTACGGTCCTCCTCCTGCCGCTCGGCCCCGGCGAGACCGCCGCCGAACTCGCCCGCCAGACCGCCGCGGACCTCGGCGGCACCCTGCGCGAACCGGTCACCGTCGGCGCCTCCGCCCCCGTACGGGCCCCCCTCGACCACCCGGACCGGGTGGCCGCCGCGTACGGGGAGGCCCGCCGCTGCCTCGACGCCCTCCGGCTCCTGCGCCGTTCGGGCCGGGGCGCCGCCGCGGAGGACCTCGGCTTCCTCGGTCTGCTGCTCGCCGACGGACGGGACGTCGACGGCTTCGTGGACCGCACCGTCGGCCAGGTCGTCGCCTACGACCGGCGGCGCGGCACCGAGCTGATCCGCACCCTGGACGCCTACTTCGCGAGCGGCATGAGCCCCGCCCGCACCAAGGACGAACTCCACGTCCACGTCAACACGGTGGCCCAGCGCCTGGAACGGGTCGGCCGGCTCCTCGGCCCCGACTGGCAGTCCCCGGAGCGCGCCCTGGAGATCCAGCTCGCGCTGCGGCTGCACGCCCTCTCGGACGCGGTCGGGGAGAGGTGACACGCGGAAGGGTCCCGGGCCCCGCTCACCACGAGCGGGGCCCGGGACCCTTCCGCGACCGTCCGGCGGGTCAGGCGTCGGCGCCGACGCGGGAGTCCCCGGGGGTCCGCTCGGCGATCTCGCCGAGGTCGCGGTCGCGGGTCTCGCGGGCGCAGGCCACGGCGACGACGGTGAGCAGCGCGGCGGCGATCACGTACAGGGCGATCGGGGTCGAGCTGCCGTGGTCGGCGAGCAGCGCGGTCGCGATGAGCGGGGCGGGCGCGCCGGCGGCGACGGAGGAGAACTGGGCGCCGATGGAGGCGCCGGAGTAGCGCATCCGGGTCGCGAACATCTCGGAGAAGAAGGCCGCCTGCGGCGCGTACATCGCACCGTGCAGCACCAGGCCGACCGTCACGGCGAGCAGCAGGCTGCCGAAGGTGCCCCGGTCGATGAGCGTGAAGAAGGGGAACATCCAGGCCCCGACGCCCACCGCGCCGATCAGGTACACCGGCCGGCGCCCGAGCCGGTCGGACAGCGCGCCCCAGAGGGGGATCACCGCGAAGTGGACGGCGGACCCGATGAGGACGGCGTTCAGGGCGGTCTGCTTCGAGAGCCCGACCTGGGTGGTCGCGTAGACGAGGATGAACGCGGTGATCACGTAGTACGAGATGTTCTCCGCCATGCGGGCGCCCATCGCGATCAGCACGTCCCGCCAGTGGTGGCGCAGGACCGCGACGAGCGGCATCCTCTCGGCCTGCCCGGCGACCGCCTTGCGCTCCTCGGCGGCGGCGAGCGCCGCCTTGAAGACCGGCGACTCGTCGACGGAGAGCCGGATCCACATCCCGACCACCACCAGGACCCCGGAGAGCAGGAACGGCACGCGCCAGCCCCACGAGGCGAAGGCGGCGTCCGAGAGGAGCGCGGTCAGCGCGGACAGCACACCGGTCGCGAGCAACTGCCCGGCCGGCGCGCCGGTCTGCGGCCAGGAGGCCCAGAACCCGCGCCGCCGGGCGTCCCCGTGCTCGGAGACGAGCAGGACGGCCCCGCCCCACTCGCCGCCGAGCGCGAAGCCCTGCACGAGCCGCAGCACGGTCAGCAGCACGGGGGCGGCGGACCCGACGGTCGCGTGCGTGGGCAGCAGCCCGATGGCGAACGTCGCCCCGCCCATCAGGAGCAGGCTCAGCACCAGCAGTTTCTTCCGCCCCAGACGGTCGCCGTAGTGCCCGAACACCAGGGCCCCGAGCGGCCGGGCGGCGAACCCGACGGCGTACGTCAGGAAGGACAGCAGGGTCCCCACCAGCGGGTCGGACTCGGGGAAGAAGAGCTTGTTGAACACGAGCGCGGCGGCGGACCCGTACAGGAAGAAGTCGTACCACTCGATGGTGGTCCCGATGAGGCTGGCGGCGACGATCCTCTTGAGGGAGTTGGGTGGTGTGGGGGAGGGAGCTGCGGCGGCCATGTGCACCACTTCCAGGCGGGTACGGGGACGTTTTCGTGTCGCCACACCGTAGGAAGCAGCAGGTCAGGGGCGTATGTGGTGGGACACCATAGTTCAAGCCGGGTGGGTGCGCTCGGCCGCCATGCGAGTCCCTCGCGGGTCTTTCGGAGGGCCGGAAGCCGGCCGCCGGGCGCCGCCCCTGTCGCCGATCCCAGGTTGCATCCCGACCCGGGCCATGCGTTGGCTTCTGCGTGTCGGAGGAGTCGACGCGTTCGCCGACGAGGAGGTGGGCGATGACGAAGGTCGGGGTCGTGGGGAGCTTCACCGGACGATCGCCCCCTCGCACCGACCAGAACTCCCGTTGCCGGATCGTGACCACACGGGCCGGGTCTTGTCCGGAAAGCCTGTACGAACGGCCCGACCCGCAAACTACTGTTCGGTAGCGCAAGGGGGGCGGGGGTCGCCGGACGACTCGTGCTTCGGGGACGTCCGGCGGTATGGGGGCTCTTTGATGACGGTCCATCGCGTGGTCCGCGGCCGAACGGCCGTGATCATCATTCTGGCCATGGTGCTCACCATGTCCGGGATGACCTCGCCCGAACTGCTGCGCGGCGTTGCCGCGGCGGTACCGGACGCCGGGTCGGCGGTCACCGGGCCGGAGGGTCCGGAGGGCACGTCGTTCAACCCGAACCAGATCAAGGACATCAAGGCGGCCGACCCCGGCTCCGGGGTGAATCTGATCGAGGCGCCCGCGGCGAACAACAGCGGCGACGCGCGGCTGTCGTACCCGCTGGAGGTACCGAAGGGGCGCGCGGGCCTGGAGCCGAGCCTGGCCCTCGCCTACAACTCGTCGGGGGCGAACGGGTGGCTCGGTGCCGGGTGGGACCTCACCACTCCGATGATCACGGTCGACACGCGGTGGGGCGTGCCGCGCTACGACACCGGCCTCGAGACCGAGACGTACCTGCTCAACGGCGAGCAGCTGACTCCGGTGGCGCACCGGGGCGCATTGCAGGCGCGGACGCCGGAGAAGGTGTTCCACTCCCGGGTGGAAGGCTCGTTCGACCGGATCGTGCGCCACGGCGACAGCCCCGCGAACTACTGGTGGGAGGTCACCGACAAGCAGGGTGTCCGCACGCTCTTCGGCGGCACGGCCGACAGCACGCTGGCCGACGGCAAGGGCCGCGTCGCCACCTGGGCGGCACGGGAGGTCCGTGACGGCAACGACAACGTCCTGCGCTACCGGTACGCCAAGGTGGCCGACGGCGGCACGGTGAACTCCGCGGTGCCGGGCAGCGAGCTGTACCCGCAGAAGATCACCTACACCGGCCGCGGCGACACCGACGGCAAGTACTCGGTGACGTTCGTCCGGGACCGCGAGCGCGGCGAGCCCCGCCGGACGGACGTGCGGATCGACGCCAGGTACGGGTTCAAGAAGGTCACCGCCGACCTGCTGCGGCGCGTCGAGGTCAAGCTGGACGACCGGCTGATCCGCGCCTACGAGCTGAACTACCGGACCGGCGCGTTCGCCAAGACGCTGCTCACCTCGGTGTCGCAGTTCAGCGAGAGCAACCAGCTGTTCAACACCCACACGTTCGACTACTTCGACGACGTGCGCGACCCGTCGGGCAACTACAACGCCTTCGCCGACGCGGCGGGTTGGTCGGTGCCGGACGACGACCTCGGAGTGAACATCCGCGAAGGCGAGGCCAGCACGATCTCGGCGAACACGTCGGCCAACTTCGGCGCGCACCTGTTCGCGGGCTACAACGTGCAGGGGCTGCTGACCAAGGAGGGTTCCGTCGGGCTGAAGGTCGGATTCAGCGCGGGCCAGTCCGACGGCCTGTCGACTCTGGCCGATGTGAACGGCGACAACCTTCCGGACAAGGTGTTCCGCAAGAACAAGGATGTGTTCTACCGGCCCAACCTGGCCGGACCAGGAGGCGAGCCGAAGTTCGGCGACACGCCGATCAAGCTCACCGGCCTTCCGGGGATCTCGACCGAGCGCACGCTGTCCGGCACCATCGGCGTCGAGTCGTACGTCCTCACCACCTCGGCCCAGCTGGACTTCGTGGGCACCACGACCACCTCGGACCGGTTCTTCAGCGACGTCAACGGCGACGGCATCACCGACCTGGTGAACAACGGCGGCGTGCTCTTCGGCTACCTGGACGCCCAGGGGCAACCCGCCTACAGCGCGGACTCCACCCGCACCCCGGTGCCGATCGGGGGCGGCGCGGTGACCGGCGAGATCGTCGGTGATCAGACCGCCCAGTTCAACCAGCAGGTGGACAACTCGCCGCTCCTCGACACGGTGCGCCGCTGGGTCGCGCCGTTCGACGGCACCGTCCGCGTGGACGGCAACGTGCAGCTGACCCAGGACCCCTCGCCGGCGCGGGCGGCCTACACCAAGGCCGACGGCGTGCGGGTCACCATCCAGCACAAGGACGCCGAACTCTGGGCGCAGCGGATCGGCCCCGACGACCACACCGCGTTCACCCCGGGCAATGTGGCGTCGATTCCGGTGAAGAAGGGCGACGCGCTGTACTTCCGCACCCAGTCCATCCTGGACGGCAAGTACGACACCGTGGCGTGGGACCCGGCGATCACCTACACCGACCTGCCGGCCGGCACGGACGTGAACGGGCTGGCGAGCACCGTGTTCCGCGCGTCGGCGGACTTCACCTTCGGCGGCAGGCCGTCGCTGGTGACCGTGCCGGTGAACGGCACGCTGCGGCTCACCGGTGACGTGGTCAAGTCCAAGGCGACCTCGGACGACGTGACCGTCGTGATCGAGAAGGGCAACGGCGTCCACGCCCCCTCGGAGGTGTACCGCAAGGTCCTGCCCGCCGCGTCGACCGGCACCACAGCGATCGACGTGAGCATCCCGGTCAGCATGTTCGAGAAGATGTCGTGGAAGCTGAAGACCGACTCCCCGATCGACCCCTCGGCGGTGAGCTGGGCGCCGAAGGCGCACTACACGGCCGCGCAGGGAGTCGAGTCGGTCGTCGACGCCAAGGGCGATCCCACTCTGGTGATCACCCCGCCGTACGACATGACCATGTTCCCGGCGGACACCCTCACCGCGCCGCAGCAGACCTACAAGGCGACCAAGACCGGCCAGATGAAGGTGCGGCCGAAGATATCCCTCAACTTCGGTCTCCTCGGTGACGCCCCCATCGCGTTCACGGTGAAGAAGCGCGGCGGGCAACTGCTCGGCAAACGGATCTTCAAGGCCAAGGACACCTACTTCGGTGGCCAGAACCTGGACCTGACCGTGCCGGTCACCGCCGGCGACGAGCTCTACATCGACTACTCCACGACGGAGACCGGACTGCTCGGCTCGCTCACCGGCCAGTCCGCGTCGGTCACCTACGACGTGACGTCCAGCTGGCCGGTCTTCACCCCCGCACCCAGCGCCATGCACGGTTCCGTCGGACAGGGTGCCTTCGCCCAGCCCTACCGCGGCTGGGGCGTGATCGGCTACCAGGGCAACCGCGAGCGCGCCACCCAGCCGCTCAGGCAGGCCGAACTCACGCTGGACCAGAGCTTCAAGGACGCGCTTCCCAAGGAGCCCAAGGAGGCGGACGTCCCGGCGTTCACCGCGAACCCCCGGCTCACCATGCCGCGGCTCGCGGTGTTCGCCCCCGTGCCCGCCAAGGGCGGCTGGGCCGCCCAGGACGAGTCCTCCTGGGTCACCGCCACGATGGCGACGAGCTCCCGCCTCGGCGCGGACACCATCGACGTCGTCACCGACGCCGACGTGGCGGGCGACCGGGCGGTGATGCGCCGCGGTGTCACCGGCCAGGTGTCGGCCACGCTCGCGGCCGGCCCGTTCGGCGGCACCGTGGTCGGCGGGATCACCGCGGGCTCGGTCGACTACCTCGACCTCAACGGCGACGGCTACCCCGACGTCGTGGGCGCCAAGGAGATCCAGTTCTCCGACACGACCGGCGCGCTCGGCGCCACGCGCGGCACCCTCGGCGGCAACGTCCGCGAGGCGGACAACGTCTCCGGCAACGTGTCGCTCTCCGCGGGCAGCGAGACCGCCACCATCGCCAGCGCCCTGGGCATGGCCGCACCCGACGCGGGCACCAGCGCCAACACCGCCACCACCGGCTCGGTCCAGCCGTCGCTCGGCATCGGCGGCAGCCTGGGCGGCGGCGAGTCCGACGTCCGCGTCGACCTGCTCGACATCAACGGGGACGGACTGCCGGACAAGGTGTTCTCCAACGGCGACGTCCAGTTGAACCTCGGCTACTCCTTCGCCGCCCGCGAACCCTGGCCGGCCGGAGCGATCAACGACGCGTCCACCCGCAACGCCGGCGTCAACCTCGGGTTCAACGTCGACCGCTACGGCTTCGCCGGCGGGCTGTCCGCCGAGCTGGGCACCTCGTACACCAGCGCGAGCATGACGGACGTCAACGGCGACGGCCTCACCGACCGGGTGTTCACCGACGGAACCAACCCGATCAAGGTCGCGGTCAACACCGGCACCGGCTTCACCGCGCCCGCCCCCTTCCGCGGCAGCTTCCCCCAGATCGCCGTCGACAAGAACGCCAGTCTCGGCGCGGGCGTCTACTTCACCGTCGGCCTGCCCACTCCCGTCGGCGTCTTCGTCTTCAACCCCGGTGCCAACGCGTCCACCGGCATCAGCCGGGCCGAAACCAGCCTGCGGGACGTCAACGGCGACGGCCTGGCCGACCACGTCAAGTCCACCCGGGACGACGAACTCCTGGTCGCGGTCAACAAGGCCGGACGCACCAACCTGCTGCGCTCGGTGTCGCGTCCGATGGGCGCCCAGATCGACCTGGACTACACCCGGTCGGGCAACACCGCCGCCATGCCGGAGAGCCGTTGGGTGCTGTCCCGCACCTCGGTGTTCGACGGGCTCACGGGCGACGGTGCCGACACCCGGCTCACGACCTACCGCTACGAGCAGGGGCGCTACGACCGGCTGGAGCGCGAGTTCCTCGGCTTCGGCCGCGTGGTGACCGAGGACCGCGACACCCGTGCGGACGACACCGTCCGCCGCACGGTGACCGACGAGTACCGCACCGACGGATACGTGAGCCGCGGCCTGCTCGCCCGCACGCTGACCAAGGACGACGCCGGCCGCCCGTACCGCGAGACGCTCCACACCTACCGGCTGCTCGACACCTCCACGGGCGAGGAGGCCGACCCGAAGAGCCGGACCGCCACCGTCTTCCCGCAGCTCACCCGCATCGAGGACAAGTACTACGAAGGCGCGGCCACCGCGGGGAAGTCCACGTTCACCGACCTCTCCTACGACGGGTACGGCAACGTCGTCCGCACCTTCGACGCGGGTGACGAGGGGACCGCGGACGACCTGGAGACCGTTTACGCGTACAGCGGCTCCGACACGCAGTGCCGCGACCGGCACCTCGTCGGCATCGCCGACGCGATACGGCAGAAGGCCGCGGCCACCGGCACACTCCTGCGCCACCGCGAAGCCACCGTCGACTGCGCGACCGGCACCGTGAGCCAGACGCGCGAGTACCTCGACGACGACACCCCGGCCGTCACCGACCTGACGTACCACCCCGACGGGAACCTCAAATCGGTGACCGGTCCGGCCAACGCGAGGGGACAGCGCTACAAGCTGGAGTACGGCTACGACACCACCGTCGGCGTGCACGTCGAGTCCGTCGAGGACAGCTTCGGCTACCGCTCGTCCACGGCGTACAACCTCAAGTACGGCCTGCCCGAGCTGAACACCGACCACAACGGCCAGCCGCTCCGGATGTCCTACGACAGCGTGGGCCGGCTCGACAAGGTGACCGGGCCCTACGAGAAGGACGGCGACCGGGCCACGATCACCTTCGGCTACCACCCCGAGGCGGCCGTCCCGTACGCCACGACCAAGCACCTCGACCGTGCCGCCTCGGGCGTACGCGAGGACACCATCGACACCGTCACCTTCACCGACGGGCTCAAGCGAGTCCTGCAGACCAAGAAGGACGCCTCGGTGTCCGCCTCGCCCGGGGACGCGCCCACCGAGGCCATGACGGTCTCCGGCCGGCTGAAGTTCGACCACCTCGGCCGAGCCGTGGAGAAGTACTACCCGGTGACCGAGGCCAAGGGTGCCGCGAACACCGCGTTCAACGCCTCCTTCGACTCCGTGGCCCCCACGAAGGAAACCTTCGACGTCCTGGACCGGTCGGTCAGGACCGTGCAACCGGACGGCGTCACCACCGGCACCGATTACGGCTTCGGCGAGGACCGGGCGGGCACGACCCGCTTCGAGCGGACGGTGACCGACGGCAACGGCAAGGAGCGCCGCACCTACACCGACGTCCGGGGCGCCACCACCTCGGTGAAGGAGTTCAACGGCTCCTCGACGATCTGGACCGGCTACGCGTACGACCCCATGGGCCAGATCACGACGATCACCGACGACAAGAACAACGTCACGCGCGCCGGCTACGACGCACTGGGACGCCGGATCTCGTTCGACAGCCCGGACGCCGGGCGCTCCGAGACCCGCTACGACCTCGCCGGGAACGTCACCTCGAAGATCACCGCGAACCTGCGGGCAGCGGCCGAGGCCGTCGAGTACGACTACGAGTACTCGCGGTTGAAGGCCATCCGCTACCCGACGTTCCCGGAGAACAACGTCTCCTACGAGTACGGAGCCCCCGGCGCGCCGGACAACGCGGCCTCGCGCGTCACCCAGGTCCACGACGCGGCGGGAACCGTGCGGCGCGCCTACGGGGCGCTGGGCGAGGTGATCGAGGAGACCCGCACGATCACCGCGCTCCGCGACGCACCGCGCACCTACACCACCGCCTGGCGCTACGACGCCTTCAACCGTGTGCTGCGGATGACCTACCCCGACGGCGAGGTCCTGACCTACGACTACGACTCGGGCGGCCAGGTCGGCCGGGCCACCGGATCGAAGAACGGCACCGACTACACGTACCTGGACCGGATCGACTACGACAAGTTCGGCCAGAAGATCCTCCAGCAGACCGGCAACGGGGTCCGCACCACCTACACCTACGACGCCGAGGACCGCCGACTCGCGGCACTGAAGTCCGCGGCACCGGGCGGAACCGCCTTCCAGGACCTGGGCTACACGTACGACAGGATCGGCAACATCACCTCGCTGGCGAACAACGTGCCGCAGGGCGGGGACATCGGAGGGCCGAGCAGCCAGACCTACGGATACGACGACCAGTACCGTCTCACCTCCGCGTCCGGCCGGTACACCGACAAGAACAACGCGGTCAACACGTACACCCTGAGCCTGGGCTACGACTCGATCCACAACACCACGAGCAAGTCGCAGACCCACGAGGTCACCGGCGGCACCCCGGCCTTCCCCGTCGGAGGCGGCGCGGCCGGACCGATCGAACCGGTCGACGACCCGTCCAACCCGATCGACGTCCAGGACCGGACCACCTACGCGTACGGGTACGCGTACGACGGCACCCGTCCGCACGCCCCGACCGAGGTCGGTCCGGTCGGCCACGCCTACGACGCCAACGGCAACCTGACCGGCACGGTCAACACGGCCGCCGCCGACAAGCGCCGGCAGTACGTCTGGGACGAGGAGAACCGCCTCGTCTGCACCCAGGACACGGCGACCGGCACCCTCACGCAGGACCCGAGCGGCTGCGCCGGCGCCACCGTCTCCTACGTCTACGACGACAAGGGCGACCGGGTCGTCAAGCGCAGCGACGACGGGCTCTCGCTCTACCCGAACCGCTACTACAGCGAACGCGACACCACCGGCTACAAGCACGTCTTCGTCGGCGACAGCCGTGTCACGACCAAGACCGTCGCCACCACCGGCCCCGAGGACGCTCAGCAGTTCTTCCACGCCGACCACATCGGCTCCTCCGGCTACGTCACCGACAAGCAGGGCAAGGTCACCGAGCACCTGGAGTACTTCCCGTACGGGGAGACCTGGGTGGAGGAACGGACCGGACAGGCGGACACGCCCTACCAGTTCACCGGCAAGGAACTCGACGCGGAGACCGGGCTCTACTACTACGGAGCCCGCTACTACAACCCACGGACCCAGCTCTGGGCGAGCACCGACCCGGCGCTGCCCGACTACCTCGACGGCGACATGGCGGGCGGCATCGCCGAGCCGCGCAACCTCGCCGCCTACACCTACACCCACAACAACCCGGTCAAGCTCACCGACCCGACCGGCAAGTGGCCGAAGATGCCGTCCTGGAAGACGATCGGCCACACCTCGCTCGACGTCGTCGGCATGGTCCCGGTCGTCGGCGAGGCCGCCGACCTGGCCAACGCCGGCTGGTACGCCGCGGAAGGCGACTACGTCAACGCCGGCCTCTCCGCCGCCTCGGCCATCCCGGGCGCGGGCTACGCGGCGAACGCCGCCAAGTACGGCAACAAGGCACTCGACGCCACACAAGCCGCCAAGACCGCCAACAACGCCGGCGACGCGGCGACGACGGCCAAGGCCGCCGACACCGCACCCGTACCGAAGGCGGCGGACAGCCAGCCCGCACCGAAACCGGCCGACAGCGGGGCAGGGAGCTGCGGTACAGGCAACAGCTTCACCCCGGACACCAGGGTTGTGATGGCCGGCGGCAATGACAGAGCCATAGAGCAGGTGCGCACCGGCGACGAGGTCATCGCCACCGACCCGGTGACCGGGAAAACCGGCCCACGCACGGTCACCGCGCTCATCACCGGTGAGGGCGAGAAGAACCTGGTCGAGGTCACCGTCATCAACCCCGGCGGAGATTCGGGCAAAGTCGTCGCGACGGACAATCACCCGTTCTGGGCGCCCGAGCTCGGCAAGTGGGTCTATGCCAAGGAGATCGTTCCCGGAACGCTTCTGCAGACCGGCAACGGCTCCTACGTCCAGGTGAGCGCCGTCCGCGCGTGGACCCAGCACAAGCGGGTCCATAACCTTACGGTCGACGATCTGCACACGTACTATGTGCTGGCGGGGGCTACGCCGGTACTTGTTCACAACTGTGGCGATCAGGTGTATAAGGCGGGTGGAAAGCACGGTTCTGAGGCGCGAGGCAGTTCCCGTGGTGAAAATAGCGCTGAGCCTCGGGACGGGCAGGGAGCGCTGGACAACTCGGTTCAGATCAAGCCCACTTCTCCACGCCGGGTCGGGGTTGACCCTTCCAATGGAGACACTGTGATTCTGGACCGAACCGGCGAAGTCCCCTGCGGCTGTACTAGGCCTGATGGAACTAACGAGATTTACCACGGGCACGTTCGAACCGATGTGGCTACGGAACCAGGTATGGCAAAAGCGCAGACCGCCCTACGCAAGGGCATCAAGGCAGGGCGGATCAAGGTGCCGTGATGAATCACGAACAAGAGGAGCTGGAGGATTGGCGGGCAGCCATGGTGTCTGACCTTGAGGGCTCGGACACCAGGCTGGCCACCACGGCCCTGCTGGCGTTGACGTATGACGATCCAGACCGTAGGGCGGTTGAAGTCATATTGCTCCGTCAGATTTCCCCTGAAGCTGACGATCAAGTCAGGGCTCTGGCTGTAACTTGCATGGGGCACATCGGAAGAATTCATCAAGCGGTGAGTGCCGATGTAGTCGATTGCCTCGAAGGATTGCTCGACGATCCCATATTGGGGGGTCGTGCAGAGGATGCACTCGACGACATCAGGTCTTTCGTGCGTGGCGCGTCGGATCTTTAACGGTCCCAGGCCGTGGGCTGTTTCCGACCTGCCGGCGGTGTCCGTCACTTGGGCAGCTCCGCAGCGCGATGAAGCTCCTGGCAGGAGGTGTCACGGCCAAGTTCCACCAAGCCCCGCCAGGAGCTTCGCGTGTTTGTCCACCCGTCGTCGATTGATCTGTCCAGCCGCACCCTGTGCTATTCGAGCGCTCGACTGCGTGCCCGGCGGCGGGAGGCCGGAACGCGCCGGCGGCGTCTGCCCACGGACCGACAGGCCCTGCTCGCCTGCGATGCGGCGGTACCTGTGCCCGGCTCGCCGCCGGGTTCCGCATCGGCATCGCGACCGTCTATCGCCGCGTACGCGAGGTCATCGACGTCCTGGCCGCCCTCGCCCCGACCCTGACCGAGGCGATGAAGACCATCCGGACCAAGGCGTTCGTGATCCTGGACGGCACCCTCCTGCCGATCGGCCGGATCGCCGCCGGCATCCCGTACTGCTCCGGGAAACACAAGCGCCACGGCATGAACGTCCAAGTCCTCACCGATCCGTTCGGACGGCTGCCGCGGACGTCACCCGCCCTGCCCGGTTCCGTCCACGGTCCGACCGCCGCACGGACCCACGGGGTCATCGACGCGCTCGCCGCGGCCGAGCCGAAGTGCTGGGCGGACAAGGCGTACCAGGGAGTCGGCCACCCCGTCCGCGCCCCGTTCCGAGGCCGTCGCCTCACGTGGTGGCAGCGTCGGCACAACAGCAGGCACGCCAAGATCCGCTGCCTCGGCGAGCAGGCCATGGCCCCTCTGAAGGGGCGGCGCCTTCTGCGGAAGCTCCGCTGCGGCACCAATCGCATCACCGCGATCGTCCAGGCCGTTCTCGTCTCTCACCACGCGTCAGCGTGAGGTGGGAAAAGGCTCAGTTCCACGGTTTCCATCCCGGCCGCCGGCGCCCTGCGCCCGCTGAGCGCCCCGGACGCAGTGGGGCTGGATGAGGACGACTCGTCGGCTTGAGGTTTGTTACTGGGCGGTGTAGCCGCCGTCGACGGGGAGCGCGATGCCGGTGACGTAGCTGGCACCGTCGCTGCACAGCCACAGGACGGCCTGGGCGATCTCGTCGGCGGTGCCGAGCCGGTCGATGGCCTGGCCGGCTTCGGCCTGACCGCGGTCGAGTTCGCCCTTGGCGACCATGGTGTCGACCATGGGGGTGGCGATGGTGCCGGGGCAGACGGCGTTGATACGGACGCCACGGGAGCCGTATTCGAGGGCGGCGCTCTTGGTCATCCCGATCACGCCGTGCTTGGTGGCGTGGTAGGCGGCGCGCCCGGGGTTGCCGACGAGGCCGCCGAGGGAGGAGCAGTTGACGATGGTGCCGCTGCCCTGGTCCCGCATGTGGCGCAGTTCGTGCTTCATGCTCGCCCAGATGCCGCGCAGGTTGATGCTCTGGACACGGTCGAACTGTTCGGCGCTCTCGTCGGCGGCGTCGGTGGGCGGGGGCATGATCCCGGCGTTGTTGTAAGCCATGTCGAGCCGTCCGAAGGCTCCCGCGGTGCGGTCGACGGCGGTGGCGACCTGGTCCTCGTCGGTGACGTCGCAGACCAGGGCGAGGGCCTTGTGGCCGGCGTCGGTGAGTTCCTTCGCCGCCGTGGTGACGGCCGCCTCGTCGATGTCGGCGAGGCCGACTGCGGCGCCGGCTTCGGCGAAGGCGCGGGCGGCGGCCAGTCCCATGCCGGAGGAGGCGCCGGTGACGAAGGCGACCTGGCCGGTGAAGTCGTAGGAGGGGTTCATGTCGTGCTGCTCCCGTCGAGAGGTGGGGGTGGGGGCGGACGGTGACGTGGGTTCAGTGGGGGGAGGACACCGGCGCCCTCCCGTCGCCTTGCACGGGGACCGGGGTGGTGCGCCGGGCGACAATCCGGGCCTGGCGCCGGGTGCCGGTGAGGGCGAGGGCGATGAGCGGCAGGAGGGTGAAGGTGGCGGAGACGGCGCCGACCAGGACCGGTCCGCTCAGGCCGAGGGAGGAGTCCAGGGCCGTTGCGGCGAGGGCGGAGCCGGCGGCGATGCCGGTGTTGTAGGCGGAGGTGGTCAGCGCCGAGGCGAGGGTGGGGGCGTCGCCGGCGAAGCGGACGGCGAGGGAGGTGACGACGGGGTTGACGGTGAACCCGGCCAGAGCCATGAGGAAGACCAGGGCGACGGCGGTGACGGGCCCGGTCGACAGCGGGATCAGCAGGAAGAGGGCCAGGGCGGTCACGGTGGCGGCGGTGATGGTGGTGGCCATGGGGCGGCGGTCGCCGAGCCGGCCGCCGATCGCGGTGCCGCCCAGGGCGCCGAGCCCGAAGACGATCAGGACCAGCGGGACGGCCCCGGCCGGAACACCGGCGCGGTCGGTCAGCAGCGGGGCGATGTAGGTGTAGGTGGCCAGGACCCCGCCCATGATCAGGACGGCGGTGGCCAGGGCCAGCCACAGCCGGCCCTGCCGCAGGGCGCGGACCTCGGCCCGCACCGACACCTCGGCGCGCTGCTGCGTGGCGGGGAGGAAGCGGCCGACGAACACGGCCGCGAGGGCGGCAAGGACGGCAAGGGCCCAGAAGGGACCGCGCCAGCCGGTGTACTGGCCGACGAGGGAGCCGATCGGCACGCCGATCACGTTGGCCAGGGTCAGGCCGCCCATCATGACGCCCACGGCCCGGGTGGCGCGGGCAGGGCCGGCGGCGGCGGTGACGATGACGAAGCCGACGGCCCAGAACGCGCCGGTGGCCAGCGCGGTGATCACCCGGGCGGCCAGGACGACGGTGAAGGAGGAGCTGAGCGCGGCGACGACGTGCCCGAGGGCGAAGACCGTCAGGGCCGCGACGAGGGTCAGGCGGTGGGGCAGGCGCAGCGTGGCCAGGGCCATGGTCGGCCCACCGACGATCATGCCGATCGCGAAGGCGGTGATCAGCAGGCCGGCGTGGGAGACGCCGGTGCCGAGATCGCCGGCGATCTGCGGGAGCAGTCCGGCGATGACGAACTCGGTGGTGCCCATCAGGAACGTGCCGGCGGCGAGCACCCACACGACGAGGGGCAGCTTGCCCGCTGGGGTGTCGGCTGCGGAAGGCATAGGGGTGCTTCTCTTCCTCAAGGGGGTCAGGAGGTGGCTTCGACGGTGATGCGGGTGGCCCGGCCGAGCTGGTCGGCTTGGACATCGAGGTGGCCGAGGACGAGCAGGTCGGCGGAAGGCGCGGGCCCGTCCCTGTAGAAGAGGGCCAGGTTGCCCCAGGGGGCGTAGTAGGCGATGTCGCCGGCCTTGGCCGCGGCCGGTTCGGGGGCGCCGGAGGTGTCCAGCTTGCGTGGCAGGCCGGCGACCCGCTCCGTGCTGTGGAAGTCCTCCAGGTCCAGGGTGAGCGGCAGCAGCTCGGTGAAGTCGCGGGCGGCGGGGCTGGTGTTCAAGGTGGCCTCGACGTCACGGCCGTCGAGGGTGACCCTGACCTTCGTCTCCATGGGGGTGCTCCTCGGGGAGGGGGATGGCGGGGTGGAGGCCGTCGTCTGCTGCCCCGCGGACGCCGGCGCCGTGCCGGCCGGGGCGTGCTCCTGGGTGTTGCCGGAGCAGGCGGTCACGGCCATCAGCAGGGCGGCTGCCGACGCGGAGCGGACCGGAGCACGGCGGATCGCAGGGTTCACGAGCAGGTCCCGAGACGCGTCACGCGGGCATGGGCTCGGCGTAGTGCCGGAAGGCGCCGCGGTCGGTGTGGATGGCGTACAGGCGCTCGGCCAGCGCCTTCGGGCTGGAGTGTTCGGCGTCGGGGCGGATCGCGCCGGGGACGATCAGCTGGGCGGCGTGGATGTTCTGCGGCGCGAGGGCGTCGTGGAGCATCGCCGCGTACGCGCTCTCGGCGGCGAACGCGACCGAGGCGCCGGCCACCTGGGGGTTCGGGCGTACGGCGCTTCCGCCGTTGACGAACAGCGGCGTGCCCCGGCCCAGCTTCCGCATCCCGGGCAGGACGGCCTGCACGCAGGTCACCGGACCCCTGACGGAGAAGGCCAGCGGGTCCTCCAGGTCGGCGGCGGTCGTTTGCAGGACCGGCTTCATGAAGTCGCCGCGGGGCACGGGGCTGAACTGGAGGATCTCGATCGGCCCCAGCTCCTTGGCCGCCGTGTCCAAGGCCGCAGCAAGGGAGGAAGGGGCGAGGACGTCGGCGCTGAAGCCGCGCGCCCGGATGCCGTCACCGCCCGGGTCGTCCGCGAGGGTGTTCAGACCATCCGCGTTGCGGGAGATGAGGGCGACGTGGTGGCCTGCCGCGCCGAACCGGCGGGCGGCGGCCAGCTCCAGTCCGGGGCCGGCACCAACCAGGGCGAACGTGGTCACGATGAGCCTTTCGACGTGTGGACGGGGTGCGGAAGCAGGGGCCGGGCCGTCGCGGTGTCAGTCGGCGGCCGGGGCGGCGGTGTATTCGTCGCCGGTGACGGGCTCCAGCCAGTGCACGACGTCGTGGTCGTGATCGCCCTCGTTGATGGCCACGTGGACCATCAGCCGGTTCGGCGCCGCGCCGTGCCAGTGCTCCTCGTCGGCCTCGAACAGCACGCGGTCGCCGGGCCGGATGACCTCGACCGGGCCGCCCCGGCGCTGGCACAGGCCGACGCCTTCAGTGACGAAGACGGTCTGCCCCAGCGGGTGGCGGTGCCAGTGGGTGCGCGCCCCGGGCATGAAGTGCACCAGGCTGGCGGTGACCCGGGACGGGGCCGGAGCGGCGGCGACGGGGTCGATGTAGACGTCGCCGGTGAACCAGTCGGCCGGGCCCTTGACGGTGTCGATCGAGCTGCGGGTGATCTGCACGGTCGCTCCTTGTGCGAGCGGGTGGGGGTCAGGGCGTGAGGAGGGTCTTGACGGCGCGGCGCTCGTCCATCGCCTGGTAGCCCTCGGCGACCTGCTCCAGGGGCAGGGTGAGGTCGAAGACCTTCCCCGGGTCGATCCGGCCCGTCAGGACGCGGTCGATGAGGTCGGGCAGGTAGCGGCGTACGGGGGCGGGGCCGCCGCGCAGGCCGACGTGGGAGAAGAACAGCTCCTGCCCGTCGACGGCGACGTCGTGGGGGACGCCGACGAAGCCGACGTTGCCGCCGGGCCGGGCGGAGCGCAGGGCCTGGCTCATGGCCTGGGCGGTGCCGACGCACTCCAGTACGGAGTCGGCGCCGATGCCGCCGGTCATCTCCTTGATCCGGGCCACGCCTTCCTCGCCGCGTTCGGTGACGATGTCGGTGGCCCCGAACTCCCGGGCGAGCTTCTGCCGGGACGCGTGGCGGGACATCGCGATGATCCGTTCCGCGCCCATCTCCTTCGCCGCGATCACACCGCACAGACCGACCGCGCCGTCTCCCACGACCACGGCGGTCGAGCCGGGCCTCACCTCGGCGGCGTCGGCGGCCCACCAGCCGGTGCCCATCACGTCGGACACGGCCAGCAGACCCGGCCAGAACTCCTCGCCCGGCACGTCGTCGGTGGCGACCAGGGTGCCCTGGGCGTGGGGGATGCGCACGTAGTCCGCCTGGCAGGTGGACATGAACTCGCGGTGCAGGCAGTTCGACTGGAAGCCGTTGCGACAGTTCGCGCAGGTGTTGTCCGAGGTGGCGAAGGAGCCGACGACGAACTGGCCCGGCTTGACCGAGGTGACCCCGGAGCCGACCTCCTCCACGAAGCCGACGTACTCGTGGCCCATCGGGTGCGGGTCGCCGACCGGCTCGGCGCCGCGGTAGGGCCACAGGTCGGAGCCGCACACGCAGGTCACCGCCGTACGGATGATCGCATCGGTGGGGTGAAGCAGCTTCGGGTCGTCCAGGGACTCGAAGCGGACATCGCCGGGGGCGTGAATGACTGCGCCGCGCATGAGAGAACTTCCTTCGCGTGCCGAGGCGTGCGAACCCGGATGCCGGGTCGTCGCCGAATGCAGGGCCAGGTGCAAGACCCGTCATGACGACCGGGCGAAAAGCACCACGTCATCCAGGTAACCCGCTCTTCGCGCGGGGAGCGAGACACCATCAAGGGGTGTACCACCAGTACATCCCTATGGGCGCGGGCAGGACGTATCGTCGAAGGCGTGGACAACCAAGCAGAGGTCCGTGAGTTCCTGACCTCGCGGCGAGCCAAGATCACTCCCGAGCAGGCCGGCCTCCCCTCCGGAAGCCGTCGGCGGGTGCCGGGCCTGCGTCGCAGCGAGGTCGCCGCACTCGCCGATGTCAGCGTGGAGTACTACGCCAAGCTGGAGCGCGGCAACCTCGCCGGCGTCTCCCCGGCCGTCCTCGACGCCGTCGCGCGCGCCCTCCAGCTCGACGACGCCGAACGCGCCCACCTGCTGAACCTGGCCCAGGCCGCCGACGGCTCCGACGCCCTCACCCGCCCCCGACGCCGCACCGCACAGTGGAAGGCGCACCGCAGCCTGCAATGGGTCCTGGACGCCGTCACCGCCGGTCCGGCCTTCGTCCGCAACGGCCGCATGGACCTGCTCGCCGGCAACCCGCTCGCCCGCGCCTTCTACGACGACGTCTACGCCACGCCCGGCAACCAGGCCAACCTGGCCCGCTTCCAGTTCCTCGACCCCGCCTCCCGCCGCTTCTACCCCGACTGGGACCAGGCCGCCGACATCGCCGTGGCCATCCTGCGCACCGAAGCCGGCCGCAACCCCCACGACAAGGACCTCCACGACCTCGTCGGCGAACTGTCCACCCGCAGCAACGAATTCCGCACCCGCTGGGGCGCCCACAACGTCCGCCACCACGGCACCGGCACCAAACGCTTCCACCACACGGCCGTCGGCGACCTCACCCTCGCCTACGAAGGACTGGAGATGACCGCAGCACCCGGCCTCACCCTCACCATCTACACCGCCGAACCCGCCTCCCCCTCCGAAGAGGGACTGCGCCTGCTCGCCTCCTGGTCCGCCACGCTCCAGACACCCGCACCACACGCCGGCAACTGACGGCTCCGACCAGAGGTGCCTGCCCTTGTTGCGCCGCCGAGCCTGTCGTCAAACGAAGGGCACCCTCAAGCGATCACCGCGACGAGCACCGGATTCACGACCGGCACCGTCCCGCCCGTGACGGGACCCGCGCTCTGTCCGCTCCTCGCCGTCAGCGGCCGCCGGAGTGTCCTGGCCGGTCTCACCGGCCCCGGACTCGATGCCCTGACCTGAACCGGCCGGCCCGGCGTCCCCTCCTTTGGGTCCGGCTCGTTCCGAGACCATGATCCGCCGGGCGACGATCGGCGTCATGGTCCGCCCTCCCACCCGAGGACAACCGGTCTCACGGCCTGGTCCTCGTTACGCCGACGTTCACCGCCGACCCCGTGACGAGCCGAAGGCCCACGGCCTGGTTGGATGCGGGCATGGACAGCGGCAGTCATCAGGCATCAGGTCTCTCGAAGAGCGTCTGGAGCGATGCCGACTTCGAGGAGATGGGATGGCACGACGCCACTGTCCACGCCTTGTATGTACAGCAAACCGATGACATCCTGCCTCGGCTTCTGCTCGACCTCGACTACATCGTCCGCTGGGTCCACCCGGTTCGGCCGGCGAAGAACTTCTCCTTCTGGGTCGCCCCTGCGACGCTCGTCTTCGAAGACGTCTGGGACCTCGAGGGCGACCTCGATTTCAAGGGCACGCCCCCGGATCTGGAGATCGACGAGGTGCGCCGGCTGGTGCCGGACAACGGCCGACAGGACCTGCCGCAATGGCACATCCAGGGTCACGCGTTCGACCTGAAGTTCCGCGCGTCGTGTTTCCGCCAGTACTTCCGCCGTGCCCCGCAGTTCACGTCGGCCCAGGTCCTGTCCGATGCGGAGCGCGGGGGCTGCTGCTTCACCGAGGTCGGCTTCGACTGAGCGGGTTCGGCACCATGGCCCCGGCCAAGAGCGCGCAACGGCGCGCAGGCCGAGGGCGAGTGCCGCACCGCGAGCAGCCCGCTTCGCGGTCTTCATCAGGGCCTCGCCCACCGGCGTCCTCCTTTCGGCGACCGTGTTTCCCTTCGGGCTCCGCTACGGCCCCGAAGGGAAACACGGTCGCCGCGGGGCGACGGGTCACCCCGAGTGCGCGTTTCACGAACGCGCCGTCAGGATCCGGGGCTTTCGGCGCGCGGCCTCACAGGCCCGGACCGTTGTACGCGCCCCGGTGCGGCTTCGTGGTCGTGGACACGGGGTTCCCCCAGTAGTCGCGGCCTCCGTTGCCGCTGATCACGGAGCCGTTGTTCAGGGCGGGAGAGGTGGAGCGCAGCTTGTAGCCGTCGGCTGAGTCGATCATGTCGCCCCCGGTGCCGGGGTTCACGAACTGAGGGTCGCCGGCGATGCCGTTGGCGGTCGGTCGCGGTACGCCCTGGAAGACGTTCCACAGCCACGTGATGCCGCTGCCGGTGGGGAGCCGGGAGTCGGCGGTGCCCACCCAGATGTTGTTCTCGACGACGCTCTCGTCGGGGAGCGTGATGTTGAACTTCTTGTCCGTGCAGTAGAGGACGTTGTTGTACATGCGCAGCGCGGAGCGGCCCGCGCTGTTGCTGCTCATGCGGCAGTCGTTCTCGGAGATGTTGTAGCGGATGATCTGCTCGGCGCCGCCGATGGTGCCGCACCCGTCGCAGTCGAGGAAGAAGCCGCCGACGTTGTCGCGGCTGAAGTTGTACTGGATCGTGCAGGTGCCGGTGTTGCCCCAGTCGCAGTCGAACGCCTGGCTGTCGGCCACGGACATCCGCGTGATGCCGTACACGGCGTTCTTCTGGATGGTCGGGTTGTGGTCGCCGAGCACCCATATGCCGGCGAAGTTGCCGCCGGAGAAGGGGTACGCGCCGTTGCCGACGCCGGAGGCGTTGTTGTACTGGATCATGGGCGCGTCGGCGTAGCTGGCGATGATGCCGTCGCCGCCGACGTCCTTGATGACGTTGTGCTCGATCAGGACGCCGGAACCCTTGACGGCCATGGAACCGACACGGATCTTGAGCCCGCCGCCACCCGTGTTGGTGACCTGGTTGTGGTGGACGTGGATGTCGTGGAGGGTCGAGTTCGTGCCGCTCGCGCCCGTGACGACGCCGGCGGACTGGACGAAGTCCTCGGTGGTCGGGCTGTTCTTGTTCGTCTGGCCGGCCACCCGGTCGACGACGAGGCCGCTGACGTCGAAACCGCGGTGCGCCGTTCCGTCGGTGGCGGAGATCCGCAGGCCGGTGCGGCGGGCGAGCGAGGACGCCGGGTTGGTGAGCCTGAGGTCGCTGATCCGCCAGTGGTCCTGGTTGGTGAAGGAGACGACGTCGGCACCGCCGTTGCCGTTGATCACGGGCAGCGCGCCGGTGCCGTAGGCGGTGAGGGTGACGGGGGCGGTGGCGGTGCCGCTGCCCCGGGGGGCGAGGGTGCCGGTGCACGTGGTGCCGGACGCGAAGGCGAGCGTGTCGCCCGGGCCGTACGTCTTTCCGTTGGCCTGGCCGACGCTGTTGAACGGTGACGCCGAACTGCCGTCCCCGGCGGCTTGGGCGGAACAGTCCACGTAGGTGGTGCTTCCCGCGGCCGAAGCGGGTACGGCGGCGAGAGCGGTGGTGCCGGTGAGAGCGAGGACGAGAACGGTGGTGGCGAGCCCTCGGGCCCTCACCCGCCGTCCTCGGAAAGTTTCGATGACCATGACGTCACGCCCTTCTGGGGTCTGGTGCCGCCAGAAGCTAGGCGTGGCCGATGATCGAGTCAATGCACCTTTGTCGATTGATCGAATTTCGATCGCCCGATGGTTGATTGACTGCCTCTTGGACGAGTTCGTTCAAAGGTGTGGCCGCAGGGCGTGGGGGTCGGGCCGTCCGCCCGGAACGCCCGGCGCCCGGAACGCGTGGTGTCCGTACATGGTTCACCGCCGGGAAGGGGGCCTTCCCGGCGGTGCCGTGGGTTCCTCGGTGTCAGCGGCGGTCGGAGCGACGCTCCCGGCCCCCGGCGTGGTCGCGGGCGGCGGACGCGGCGGCGAGGGCGAGGAGGGTGGCGAGGGCGCCGGTGATGAGGTTGCTGGTGATGGATCGGGTGTGGGCGACGTCACCGGCGACGACCCAGGGGGCGACACAGGTCCAGACGCCGATGACGGCGGCGGCCCAGGCCATGGAGTGGGTGCGTTCGTAGGAGTTGCCGAGGCCGCCGAGCAGCAGCATGTAGGCGACGCCGGCGATGAGGTTGGTGACGGCGAGGGTGGTGAAGCCGTTGAAGCCGGTTATCCACGGGGAGGCGGCGAGGTAGAGGCCGGTGAGGAGGGCCAGGGCCTCGATCATCTGCGCCCGCGGGGTGGCGGCGGCGCGGTCGTGCCGGGCGCGCAGGTCCATCAGGTCGGGGTGCTCTTCGATGGGTGCGCGATGGGTTGACGCCATGATGGCCTCCGGGAGAGGGATGCTTATACGTCTCTTACCCATAAAAGCATGATAAGTACGCAAATGGGTGTATTCGTGTTGCTTGCTGGGCTGTTCGTACGGGCCGCCCGTACCGGGGCGGTTCCGGCGGGGTCCGGCGCGGTCGCGTCGCGCCACGGGACGGGGCGCCCGTGTCTCTTCCAGGGGCGTGCGGCGGGCCGCCCTCATGCCCGCCGTTCGGGTGCTTCCTGGGGGCGGGGTCGAGAAAACCGCAGGTCACGGCCCGCAGGGGAGGTGGTTTGGACTGATCACCCGTGTTCTTGCTGTTTGCCGGGAATGGTCGGTTTTATGGTCGCCCCACCCCTGTGTGTTCACCTGATTCCTTGCCGGGAGTTCTCATGGCCGTCTCCACGGAGCCACCCACCCTCGTACCCGTGAAGAAGAGAGGGCGGGGGGCGATCGTCGTGGACTGGCTGACGACGACCGACCACAAGAAGATCGGGCACCTCTACCTGATCACGTCGTTCGTGTTCTTCCTGCTGGGGGGCCTGCTGGCGCTCGTGCTCCGGGCGGAGCTGGCGCGGCCGGGCCTGCAGATCATCTCGCCGGAACAGTACAACCAGGTGTTCACGCTGCACGGGACGGTGATGCTGCTGCTCTTCGCCACCCCGACGTTCGCCGGCTTCGCCAACGCGATCATGCCGTTGCAGATCGGCTCGCCCGACGTCGCCTTCCCGCGGCTGAACATGTTCTCGTACTGGCTGTTCCTCTTCGGCGGACTGATCGCCTTCGCGGGGATCTTCACCCCGCAGGGAACGGCGGACTTCGGCTGGACCGCCTACGCGCCGCTCAGCGGCGGGGAGCGCACACCGTACGTGGGCGGCGACATGTGGATCATGGGGCTGGCGTTCGCCGGTTTCGGCACGATCCTGGGAGCGGTCAACTTCATCGCCACGATCATCTGCATGCGCGCCCCGGGAATGACGATGTTCCGGATGCCGATCTTCACCTGGAACGTCCTGCTGACGTCGGTGCTGGTGCTGTTCGCGTTCCCCGTCCTGGCCGCGGCCCTGTTCGCGCTCGAGGCGGACCGCAAGTTCGGCGCGCACGTCTTCGACCCGGCCAACGGCGGGGCGCTGCTGTGGCAGCACCTCTTCTGGTTCTTCGGGCACCCCGAGGTCTACATCATCGCGCTGCCGTTCTTCGGGATCGTCACCGAGATCCTGCCCGTCTTCTCCCGCAAGCCGACCTTCGGGTACATCGGCCTCGTCGGTGCCACCATCGCCATCGCCGGCCTGTCGGTGACCGTCTGGGCGCACCACATGTTCGCCACCGGTGCGGTGCTGCTGCCGTTCTTCTCCTTCATGACCTTCCTGATCGCGGTTCCGACGGGGGTGAAGTTCTTCAACTGGATCGGCACGATGTGGAAGGGTTCGCTCTCCTTCGAGACCCCCATGCTGTGGTCGATCGGCTTCCTCGTGACCTTCCTGTTCGGCGGGCTGACCGGGATCATCCTGGCCTCGCCGCCGATGGACTTCCACGTCACGGACAGCTACTTCGTCGTGGCCCACTTCCACTACGTCGTCTTCGGCACGGTCGTCTTCGCGATGTTCGCCGGGTTCTACTTCTGGTGGCCCAAGATGACCGGCACGATGCTCGACGAGCGCCTGGGGAAGATCCACTTCTGGACGCTCTTCGTCGGTTTCCACGGCACCTTCCTCGTCCAGCACTGGCTCGGTGCCGAGGGGATGCCCCGCCGCTACGCCGACTACCTGGACGCCGACGGCTTCACCGCCCTGAACACGGTGTCCTCCATCGGCGCCTTCCTCCTGGGCACGTCCACCCTGCCGTTCTTCTACAACGTCTGGAAGACGGCCAGGACCGCGCCGAGGATCACCGTCGACGACCCCTGGGGCTTCAGCCGCTCCCTGGAGTGGGCCACCTCCTGCCCGCCGCCCCGGCACAACTTCGTCACCCTCCCGCGCATCCGCTCCGAGTCCCCGGCCTTCGACCTCAACCATCCCGCCATGGCCGCGCTCGACCACGGCAAGACGCACAAGCGGGACGTGTTCGACGACTCCGACGCCGCCACCCACGAAGGCGGTCCCGACTCCGGACGGAACGCGTGACCGCGTACGGACCCGGCGAGCCGCGCCGCGCCGTGCACCCCACCGGCGGTGACGCTCCCGCACCGGCCGCGGGCGGCCGGGAGACCCCGCGGACCCTGACCGTGGAGGCGGCCGAGGGCATCGCCCGGATCGAGGGGTACCTGCTCGCCCGGCGGGCCGGCACCGAGGCCACGGAGGCCGGTGCCGCCTTCGCCCGCCGGTTCCCGTGGCTGGGACCCCAGGAGCGGTCGGAGGTCGCCCGCGCGTTCGCGCGGGAACACCTCGCCGTGCGGCGCCGGATGTTCGAGGACGCCGTCGCGCGCGCGGAGGAACTCCGGCACGAGTACGGCGGCCGCTACGAACGTCTGCGCCGCCGGCTGGTCGCCACGGTCCTGGGCGTGGCCGGAACGATGACGGTCGTGGTGTCGTTCCTGGTCCGGGACGTGCTCTAGGCGTATTGACCCGCGGGATCGCGGACGCGGGTCACGCCGCCCGAGGAGTCTTCCGGTGCGCTCCCCGGGCCGTCCGGCGCGTGCGGTCCAGCCACCAGACCGCTGCGGACACCAGGCTCAGGACGACCAGAACGCTCCCGATCACGATGTCGAGCGTGCGGCTCGCCGTGGGGACGGCGGTGTTCCGGGTGTCGAGGACGAACGGCGAGAGGATCAGCCACACGCCCGCGAGGCCCACCAGCGCGTCGGACCGCACGCCTCCGCCGCGGTACACGCGCGCACCCGCGGCGAAGGCGACGACGAGCCCCACGATCAGCTCGTTCACCTGGGCGTCCTTGGAGCCGTCCTGCGTGGCCATGGGGAAGAGCAGCAGAACGACGGAGGCCAGCAGCATCAACAGGCCCAGGATCTGGTCGTGGATCCCCTGGCGCATTACGTGCGCCCGGTCCGGGGCGCGGAAGGCCGCTCCCCGGTCGATGTCGATCGCCATGGTCTCTCCTCTTTTCCGGAGCGGGACAGGGCCGCGTGCGACTACCCATCTCACCCGGCCCCACTCGCTCCGGCCGTCACGCGTCCGCCGGAGTCGGCCTCACCCGGCGTCCACCGGGGGCCGCCTCACTCGGCGTTCTTCTGCAGCAGGCAGTCGTAGCCCAGCTGCAGGGTGTCGGCGACCGCCAGGGCGGCCAGACCGCCCGTCACGGTGCGCGTGGCGCCCGGCCACAGCAGACGGGCGCCGGTGAAGGTGGCCGCCAGCCAGACGCTCAGGCAGAAAGGGCAGGTGGCCAGCTCGCCCACGGTCGAACGGAAGGCTCCTCCCCGGGGGCTCTCGCTCACCTCGGCGGGGCCCGTCGCCGACTCGTAGCGCGTGAAGGGGGCCCGGAGGGGGCTGGTGACGGACCCCTTGCTGAGCAGCCGCCCCAGCCGGAACACGGCCGCCGCCGTCATCACGACGTCCAGGGGATCGTGACGGTCCGGGAGCCGGACCCGGCGCGCGCCGGCCGCCACGCCCCAGGCGGCCGTGTACGCGCCGAAGGCGACGACGGCTCCGAGGTGCCCGCCGAGTCGGCGCTCCTCCTCCGGCGCGTAGGCCCTGCCCACGCGCCGGAGCGCCTCCCCGGCCCGTCGCAGGGGAGTGGTCTTCCTGGATGTTTCGGGGGTCACGGCAACGGTCTCCGTCGAGTAGGGGTGGTGATCCGGTCCCATGCGTACGACGGAGGTGTCACGTCTCGTCGCGGGAAGGGGCGGCGTCCCCGGTCCCGGTGGCGTCCCCGGTCTCGGGGGAGCGCAGCCTCGCCTCGACCCGGCCGCCGGTGACACGGGTGTCGAAGACGGGCTGGGGGGCCGTGGCGGGACCGCCCGCGTTCCACCCGTCCTCCAGGCGGAAGACGCTGCCGTGCCACGGGCAGCGCACACAGCCGTCCTCGATCGTGCCCCCGGACAGGGGGCCGGCGGCGTGGCTGCACGTGTCCGCCAGGACGTGCACGCGGTCGGCGTCCTCGCGGACGACCAGGACGGGCACGTCACCGACGTGGCGCCGTACCGCTCGTCCGGGCGGGAGGTCCGTGATCTCCCCGATCCCGTGCCAGCCCGGTTCCACCAGGTCCGGGACGGACGCGGTGTGGTTGACGCCCGCTCCCTGCCGGTAGGCCAGGTGTCCGCCGATCGCCCCGCCCAGGCCGACGGCGGTCAGCCCGGCGAACCCCAGGGCCTTGCCCAGGGCGGCCCGGCCCCGTACCCGAGCGGCCAGGGAGCCCGTGTACAGCGCCACTCCCGTGATGTTCGCCGCCGCGTGCACCAGCCCGACCCGCGCCTGACGGCGCTGCAGTTCCGCCCAGTCGACCCAGCCCGCGACGGCCGCGGGGGCCGCCGCCACGAGCCCCACGCCGATCAGCGTGCCCGCCGCCCGCCGCTGCCCCGGCACCGCGTCGAGCACCGCCGCCGAGAACCAGGCGCCGATCGGCACCTGCACCATCACCGGGTGGACGGGATGGCCCAGCCCGCGCCCGTGCAGCGCGTCCCGCCCGCGTCCCAGAGGGAGCGCGCGGACCGCGTCGCGGAGGCGTTCGGCGCAGCCGTCGAGCACGGCGGCGCGTTCCAGCCGGTCCATGCCCCGGAGAATCCGGCCGGGACCGGACACCGACGGCAGGACGCGTTTCAGCGCCCGCCGTACGGTCTCGTTCCCGAGGACACGACCGTCGAGTTCCGGCTCATGAGTCATGAACCGCCTCTAACCGCTCGATCACCGGCGAAACGGTCCGGATTCCGTTCCCCGCCGCGCACCCCGCCGTACGCGGCCCGCCGCCCCGGAACCGGAGCGGCGGGCCGTCTCCGGGCGCGGGGACGGCGGCGTCAGGCGGACCCGCTCTCGTCGTCGGGATCGTCGGGCTCGCGCTCTCCCTCGGCCTGCGACGGCGTCGTGCGCTCGGGTTCCGCGTCCCGGTGGCCCGCGTCCCGCGGGGGGTTCTCGTCGGGGCGTTCGCCCTCCGCCTGCGACGGGGTGCTCTCCTGCATGGTTCGCTCTTTTCCTCGGTGTGACTCGTACGGACACGCGGCACCGCACATGTGTGCCCACGGGACGAGTACCCGTCCCGGGCCACCACGGACCCGCGCGGGGCGAAGAAGCTCCCGGACGGATCGCCGCTCCGGGGACGCGGGGACCCGGAGCCCCCGGCGTCTCAGGCCCCCGTCTCCTCCGGCGCTGCCTTCTCCTCCGGTGCTCCCTCCTCCTCCGCCGAGCGGCGGCGGCGCCCGGCCGCGACGGCGGCGAGGACCGCCGCGAGGGCGAGCACCACCGAGCCGCGCAGCCACACCCCGGCCTCCACCTGGGTGGCGAGAAGGACGCAGGAGGCGGCCCCGAGGACCGGCAGCGCGGTCGGGGCGCGGAAGTGACCGGGCTCGCCCGGATCGGAACGCAGGGCGAGGACGGCCGTGTTGACGATCAGGAAGACCACCAGGAGCAGCAGCACCAGGGTGGACGCCAGCGTGGCGACGCTGCCGGTCAGGGCCAGCAGGAGGGCGGGGACGGTGGTGGCGGCGATCGCGGCCCAGGGGGTGCGGCGACCGGGCAGGACCCGGGCCAGGGCGGCGGGCAGCAGCCCGTCGCGGGCCATTCCGTACGCCAGGCGCGAGGCCATGATGCCGGTGAGCAGCGCCCCGTTGGCGACGGCGATCAGGGCGACGGCGCCGAACAGTCGCGGGGGGACGCCGCCGGCCTCGCGGACGACCTCCAGGAGGGGGCCGCCGGAGGAGGCGAGGACACCGGTGGGCACGGTCGCCGAGGCGGCCACGCCGACCAGGACGTAGACGGCCCCGGCGGTGGCGAGCGCGGCGAACAGGGCGCGGGGGTAGGAGCGCCGGGGGTCCCGGGTCTCCTCGGCGACGTTCACCGAGGTCTCGAAGCCGACGAACGAGTAGAAGGCGAGGACGGAACCGCTCAGCACGGCCGCCGCCGCGCCCTTCTCGGGCGTACCGAGCTGGAGGAGGCGGCTCGGGTCGCCCTCCCCGCGCAGCAGCAGCCGTGCGCCCAGGACCACGATCACCACCAGGCCGCCGACCTCGATCAGGGTGGCGACGACGTTGGCGCGGGTGGACTCCCTGATGCCCCGGGCGTTGACGAGGGCCAGGAGGGCGAGGAAGCCCACCGCGACCGGGGCGACGGGCAGGGTGACGAAGGCCGCGAGGTAGTCGCCGGCGAAGCCCCGGGCGAGCGCGGCGACCGAGACGACGCCGGCCGCCAGCATGCAGAACCCCGCGACGAACCCGGCCGCCGGGCCGAAGGCCCGGGTGGCGTAGTGGGAGGCGCCGCCGGCCCTCGGGTACTTCGTCGCCAGCTCGGCGTAGGAGGCGGCGGTCAGCAGGGCCAGTACGAGTGCCACGGCGAGCGGCACCCACACGGCGCCCCCGGACGCGGCGGCGACCTGCCCCACCAGCACGTACACCCCGGCGCCCAGGACGTCGCCGAGGATGAAGAAGTAGAGCAGGGGAGTGGTCAGGGTGCGCCGAAGCGCGGGCCGGGCCGCGTTCTCGGGTCCGGCGCTCACCGCGCGTCCGGTCCGGGCCGCAGCGGCGGGCGTGCCGGGGCGCGGGTCGCCCCGGCCCCGGTGGTCCGGTCGCCGGCCGGGGGCCGGACGCCGTCGGCGGCGTGGTGCGGGCGTGCGGGCGCCGTCCCCCGGGCGGCGGTTCCGCCGGCCCGTTCCTTCCACTCCTGCATCGTCCTGCGCTTTCCGTGACGGGCGACGGGTTCCGTCGCCTCCTCTCCGCCGGACCGCTCCGGGAGCGCCGCCCGGGTGGTCCGGGCGCCGGGCCCCGTGTTCCGGCGCGGACCTCCCGCTCTCTCACCCGTACGTGCACGAATATGCGGAAAGGCCCCCGCCGCCGGCCGGGGTTCGTAGCGTCGACGTGGCGGGACGCACTCCGCGCCCCCCTGTTCCCCTTGTTCCCCCGCCCCCGAGGAGCGATCATGACCGACCGGGAATTCCTGACGAAGAAGATCGAGCACGGCTTCGACCAGCTGGACGTGGACGGCAACGGCGTGCTCACGGAGGACGACCACGTGGAGATGGGCCGCCGGACGGCTTCCTCCCTCGGGCACGCCGAGGGATCCCCGGAGGCGGAACGGATCATCGGCGCCTACACGGCCATCTGGCGCGAGGTGCACCTGCCGTTCGTCCCCGCCGGGGCCCGGGGGATCCCCAGGGACCGGTTCGTCGAGTCGACCCGCGCGCTGGCCGACGACCCCGGGACCGCCCGCGCCACGCTCGGCAGGCTCGCCGAGACCTACCTGGGGATCGCCGACCTCGACGGGGACGGCCGGATCAGCCCCGGCGAGTTCCTCGCGTTCCAGCGGGGACACTTCCCCCGGCTCACGGAGGAGGAGGCGGCCGAGGCGTTCGGCCACCTCGACACCGACGGCGACGGCGTCCTGTCGCCCGCCGAGTTCACCGACGCGGTCGTCGAGTTCTGGTCCAGTTCCGACCCCGAGGCCACCGGCAACTGGTGGATGGGGCGCCCCGTCTTCCCGCGCGGCTGACCCGGCCCGCCCGGCGCCCGGACCGCGACTCGCGGGGCCTCCCCCTCCGGGGGGGGCGGCCCCGCCGCCGGGCACCGGGCCCCCGGGGCGCGGGCCCGTCCGCCGCCCGTGTCAGTAACGCAGGGCCGCCACGACCCGCCCGCGCTCGTTCAGCGTGCCGTCGGGCACGAAACGGACCGAGGCGTCGGCGTCCAGCGCGTTCTCCACCAGGGTGTCGACGAGGTCGGTCACCACCCCGTCCGGGGCCTGCTCACCGCCGCCGTCGGTGAGGCCGGGCCCGTCGGGCAGCGGGACGAGACGCAGGCCGCGGCCGTCCTCCGCCACCGTGCCCGCGGCGCGCAGCCCCTCCTCCAGGACCAGGAGGTGGACCCGGCGGTCGGCGACGGCGACCCACACGTCCTGCAGGCCGGCGGCGTACTGCTTGCGGCCGCGGGCGTCGTCGAGGTCCTGGAGCGCCCGGTGCGTCTGCCGCTCGCGGAACCCGGAGAGGACCGGCTCCAGGCGTTCGGCCAGGACGGCGGGGGAGACCTCGTCCAGACCGACCAGGTCGAGCCGGCCGTCCACCCGGTCGGCGTGCCGGCTCACGCCGTCGAACTCGGCCAGGAGCTTGGTGCCCCCGACGAGGAAGAGCGGCTGCCGCCGCGCGGCCAGGGGGGCGGCCAGCTTCTCGTCCACGGCGCGCATGTACTGCTGGATGCGCTCGTCGCGGGCGGGCGACGGGAAGTCGGTGACCGGCCCGGGGAGGGCGTCCTCCGGGTCCGGGATCGCGGGCTCCGCCGGGAAGCCGTGCTCCTCGACCTCGAACAGGCGCCCGGCCGACCCCTGGTAGAGGCGGCAGGTGTCCAGCCCGAGGACCAGGACCCAGTAGGGGGCCGAACGCTCGCGGGCCGCCACCAGGTAGCGGGTCAGGAACGTCGGGGCGAACTCGACGCGGGTCGGGACGTCCTCCTCGCCGTCGAGCTGCCACACCTGCGTCTCCTCGCCGGGGGCGAGCAGGATCTGCAGTCCGGCCCCCGCGTGCAGGAACACGTCGTCCCGCCCGAGGACCTCGGTCTCCTCCAGCCTGGCCTGCAGCTCCAGCCGCTCCTCGCGGCCCACGCGCGGGTCGGCGGAGAGCCGGGCGCGCGCCTCGGACAGCAGGTTCTTGAGCCGCACCCGGTCCTCGTCCACCCCCCGGCGCGGATGCGTCCGCATGACCAGGGAGATCGCCGGATACGGCCGGGGTCGCCGCAGATCGGCGAGGACGGCGGGAGTGAGTGCGCTGACGTGCATGATGCGGACCTTCCGGTGCGAAGGGGGATCGCCTACAGGAAATCAGTCACCGGGGCGCCCCGCGAGTCCGCGGGGGAGCCCTCCGGGCGCGCGGGAGCCGGGGCGGGCCGGCGCCGCCGCCCTCGTCCCGTCCGGTTCCGCCGGGCGGGACGAGGGCGCGCTCACCCCCGGTCGAAGAGAGCCGCCAGGGCCGTCCGCAGGGCCGCCCCGGGGTCCTCCGAGGGGCCTTCGGAACGCCAGGCGACGAAACCGTCCGGGCGGACCAGGACCGCGCCGCCCGGAGTGACGCCGTGGAGGCCGGACCAGTCCGCGTCCCCCTCGGGGGTCAGCTCGGCGTCAGGCCCCTCGCCGATCCGGTACGGGACGAGGGGGATCCCCAGCTCCTCCGCGACGCGCACGGCGGCGGCGTGCCACGTGCCGGTGGTGCCCGCGGAGCTCAGGAGCACCGGGGTCCGCTCGTACAGGTCCAGGGCGGAGATCCGGCTCCCGGCGCGGTCCAGCCACATGTGCGGGGCCCGGGTGCCGGGTTCGCCCGTCAGGCGCAGGACGTCGGACACGACCGGAAGCTCCCGGTCGGCGCCCAGGACCGCGCCCCGCGGGTAGCGGTAGCCCAGGACCACGGAGAGGATCCCGCCCTTCCTCCCGCCGCGGCCCTCCGCCTCGGGACCGGGGGCGTAACCGGGGTGGCTGTGCTCGACCGAACGCGACGAGGCGCGGTCGCTCGTCACCTCCGCGACGGGGCGGCGCTCCGCGTCGTAGGACGCGAGCAGGCCGGGGCCGGCCCAGCCGTCCAGTACGGCGGACAGCTTCCAGGCCAGGTTGTGCGCGTCCTGGATGCCGGTGTTGGAGCCGAACGCGCCGGTCGGGGGCATCTCGTGGGCCGAGTCCCCGGCGAGGAAGACCCTCCGGTCCGCGTACCGTTCGGCGGTCCGCACGGCGGCGTGCCAGGGCGCCCGGCCGGTGATCTCCACGTCGAGGTCCGGCACGCCCACGGCCCGCCGGATGTGTTCCCGGCACCGCTCGTCCGTGAAGTCCTCCAGGAGTTCGCCGCGTTCGGGGTGCCAGGGCGCGTGGAACACCCAGCGCTCCCGGTTGTCCACCGGCAGGAGCGCCCCGTCCCCGTCCGGGTCCGTCAGGTAGCAGACGATGAAGCGCCGGTCGCCGACGACGTCCGCGAGACCGCGCGAGACGAAGGTGACGCTCACGTTGTGGAACAGGTCGCCCGGACCGGTCTGCCCGATGCCGAGCCGCTCGCGCACGGGGCTGCGCGGCCCGTCCGCCGCGATGAGGTAGTCCGCCCTGATGACGGTGTGCTCACCCGTCTCACGGCTCTTGACCTGGGCCGTCACTCCTTCGGAGTCCTGCTCGAACGACAACATCTCCGTCGAGTACCGCAGGTCCCCGCCCAGCTCCCGGGCGCTCTCCAGGAGGACCGGCTCCAGGTCGTTCTGGCTGCACAGGCACCACTCGGCGGGGCTGAAGCGGGCGAGGCCGCCACCGGGGTCGATCTCCCTGAACAGCCACTCGCCCGCGTCGCCCGCCAGGCTCGGAGCCTGGAGGATGCCGTTGTTGGACGACAGGACCGAGGCGGCCTCCCGGATGCGCCGCCGCACCCCGGCGGTCCGGAACAGCTCCATCGTGCGCACGTTGTTGCCGCGTCCGCGAGGATGGATCGAGGTGCCGGAGTGGCGCTCGACGAGCGTGTGCGGCACGCCGAGGCGACCGAGGAACAAAGAGGCCGACAGGCCCACCAGGGAGCCGCCGACGATGAGGACGGGCGTACGGTGCTCGCCCTCGCCGGGCCCTTCGAATCGCTTCATCGCGTGCCTCCAGCGTCACCTGTGACGCGGGTCGGGGGTGGGGTGGAGATCCATGCCCTCGGGGAACCGGTCCGCGTGTCCGGAGCACCCGAATGACGCGCAGTTCACTCATCCGCCCCGTGGGACTCGCGCGACCCGTGGGAACGCACCGACGATCGGCATATGACGACCCCTGCCTTCTGGCACGGCGGTCTCTTCCGCCTCCCCACACGAAAGAAGAGGTGCGCCGGATGACCATCTCGGCACGTATCTCGCAGTCGGCGTTCGACGGCTCCCGACTGCGGGTGATCCTGCTGCTCGACCTGTACGAAGGGGCCCAGCAGCAGTTCCTGGAGGCGTACGAGCTCATGCGCAAGCAGGTGGCCTCGATCCCCGGCCACATCAGCGACCAGCTCTGCCAGTCCATCGAGAACCCCTCGCAGTGGCTCATCACCAGCGAGTGGGAGAGCGCCCCGCCGTTCCTCGCCTGGGTGAACAGCGAGGAGCACGTCGAGACCGTCCGGCCCATGCACAGCTGCGTGCGGGACACCCGGTCGATGCGCTACAGCATCCTCCGGGAGACGGGCTCCCGGGACGTGGTCCCGGCCGCCACGGAGGTCGCGGCCCGCGTGGGCGACGGGGTGGCGCGCCACGCCCTCACCTTCACCGTCAAGCCCGGCAGCGAATCGAAGGTCGCGGAGCTCCTGGCCGGGTACGACTCGCCCGAGGCCCGGGTCGACGAGACCACCCGGCTGCGCCGCACCTCGCTCTTCATGCACGGCAACCGCGTCGTGCGGGCCGTCGAGGTGGAGGGCGACCTCCTCGCCGCCCTGCGCCACGTCGCCCGCCAGCCGGAGGTGCGCGCGGTCGAGGAGGCCCTCAACCCGTACCTGGAGCAGGACCGGGACCTGACCGACCCCGACTCGGCGCGCGTCTTCTTCACCCGGGCCGCGCTCCCGGCCGTGCACCACGTGGTCGCCGGCCGCCCGGCCCCGGCCGGCCTGCGGCGCCACGCGCTGTACTACCCGGCCAAGGAGGGCCGGGGGATGGAGCTGGCCCGGCTGCTCGCCCAGCAGGACGAGGCCGCGGCGGACGACCCGCACAGCCCCGTGCACAGCAGCACCGTCTTCCACCGCGACGACCTCGTGGTGCGCCTGATCGACATCACGGGCGAGCTCGACCTCGACCCCGTCGCCTCCCTCGGCCTCAAGGGCTCCGGGAAGGCCGCGGAGCTCGAAGCCCTCCTCGACGGCGCCGCGATCGGTGTCGAGGGTTCCCTGACGACGGACCGCAACATCAACCGGCTCCTGTCGCACGCCGACATGCTGCCCGTCACCGACCGCACCTCGGCGGACTCCTGACGGCCGGTCGCGGCCCCGTCCGGACGCCACCGCCACACCCGGAGGTATCAACCATGCTCAAGCAGCATCCCCGCATCGTGAGCCTGAACGAGACAGAGCCCAACCGCAGGCGCGGTGGTGACCTGCGGGCCATGCTCACACCGGCCACCGTGGGCTCCACCAGCGGCTTCATGGGCCTGGCCATCGTCCAGCCCGGCGAGCGCATCGGGGAGCACTACCACCCGTACTCGGAGGAGTTCGTGTACGTCGTCTCCGGCACCCTCGAGGTGGACCTGGACGGAGAGACCCACACGCTCGGGACCGACCAGGGGCTCCTGATCCCCATCGACGTGCGGCACCGCTTCCGCAACGTCGGCGGCCGGGAGGCCCGCATGGTCTTCCACCTGGGCCCGCTCGCCCCGCGTCCGAGCCTCGGCCACGTCGACACCGAGACCACCGAGGGCGCAGAGCTCGCCGGACCCCAGCTGACCGTGGGCGGACCCGGTCAGGTGCCGGAACGAAGCGGGGCCATCGAGTGAACCGGCGAGTGGCCGTCACCGGGATCGGTGTGGTCGCTCCGGGCGGCACCGGAGCGGCGGCGTTCTGGGACCTCCTCGCCGAAGGCCGTACCGCCACCCGCGGCATCACCCTGTTCGACCCGGCCGGCCTGCGTTCGCGCATCGCCGCCGAGTGCGACTTCGACCCGTCCGCCCACGGCCTCGACCCGGAGCTGAGCCGGGACGCCGACCGCTACATCCAGTTCGCCGTGGTCGCCGCAGGGGAAGCCGTGCGCGACTCCGGGCTCGACGCCGGCACGCAGGACCCGTGGCGCGTCGGCGTCTCCCTGGGCAGCGCCGTCGGCGGCACCACCCGGCTCGAACACGACTACGTCCTGGTCAGCGCGGGCGGACAGCGGTGGGACGTGGACCACCGCGCGGCCGACCCGAAACTGCACCTGGCGTTCTCGCCGAGCACGCTGGCCTCGGTCGTGGCCGAGCGGTTCGGTGCCCGGGGCCCGGTGCAGACCGTCTCCACGGGCTGCACCTCCGGCCTCGACGCGGTCGGCTACGCCTTCCACACCATCCAGGAGGGCCGGGCGGACGTCTGCCTCGCGGGGGCCTCGGACTCGCCGATCTCACCGATCACCATGGCCTGCTTCGACGCCATCAAGGCGACGTCCCCCGACAACGACGACCCCGCGCACGCCTCCAAGCCCTTCGACAACCGCCGCAACGGCTTCGTCATGGGCGAGGGGGCCGCGGTCCTCGTCCTGGAGGAGTACGAGCACGCCCGGGCCCGCGGCGCGCACGTCTACTGCGAGATCGGCGGCTACGCCACCTACGGCAACGCCTACCACATGACCGGTCTGACCAGCGAGGGAATCGAGATGTCCCGGGCCATCGACAACACGCTCGACCAGGCCCGCGTCGATCCCACGCTGATCGACTACGTCAACGCGCACGGCTCGGGCACCCGGCAGAACGACCGGCACGAGACCGCCGCCGTGAAGCGCTCCCTGGGCGCCCACGCCTACGAGACCCCCATGAGCTCCATCAAGTCCATGGTGGGACATTCGCTCGGGGCGATCGGCGCCATAGAAGTGGCCGCCTGCGTCCTCGCGCTGAAGCACCAGGTGGTTCCCCCGACGGCGAACTACGAGGTCCCCGACCCCGAGTGCGACCTGGACTACGTGCCGCGCACCGCCCGCCCCCGGAGGCTGAGGAACGTGCTCTCCGTGGGCAGCGGCTTCGGCGGCTTCCAGTCCGCGGTGCTCCTGACGGAGCCGGCAGGGAGGACACGATGAGCACGGACCAGCCGAGACGGGCCGTCGTCACCGGCATCGGCGTGATCGCCCCCAACGGCCTGAGCGCCGACACCTACTGGAAGTCCGTCCAGGAAGGCGTCGGAGTCCTGGACCGGATCACCCGGGAGGGGTGCGGGCACCTCCCGCTGAAGGTGGCGGGCGAGGTCAGGTCCTTCGACGCCTCGACCCTCATCGAGGACCGCTTCCTCGTCCAGACCGACCGGTTCAGCCACTACGCCATGGCGGCGGCCTCGCTCGCCCTCGACGACGCCGGCCTCGGCCGGGACGCCCCCGAGGACCCCTTCTCCATCGGGGTGGTCACCGCCGCGGGCTCCGGCGGCGGCGAGTTCGGCCAGCGCGAGCTGCAGAAGCTGTGGGGCCAGGGCTCCCGATTCGTCGGCCCGTACCAGTCCATCGCCTGGTTCTACGCCGCCAGCACCGGCCAGATCTCCATCCGGGGCGGTTTCAAGGGGCCCTGCGGGGTCGTCGCCAGCGACGAGGCGGGGGGCCTGGACTCCCTCGCCCACGCGGCCCGCGCCGTACGGCGCGGGACCGGCACGGTGGTCGTCGGGGCGGCGGAGGCGCCCCTCGCCCCGTACTCGATGGTGTGCCAGCTCGGCTACCCCGAGCTGAGCACCGCCGAGGACCCGGACCGTGCCTACCGCCCCTTCACGGCGGGCGCCCGCGGCTTCGTGCCCGCCGAGGGCGGCGCGATGCTCGTCGTGGAGGACGAGGACCGCGCCCGGGACCGGGGAGCGGCCGTCCGGGCCGTCGTGGCCGGTCACGGAGCCACGTTCACCGGCGCCTCCCGCTGGGAGGAGTCCCGGGAGGGACTCGCCCGCGCGATCCGGTGCGCGCTCGACGAGGCCGGCTGCGTCCCGGAGGAGATCGACGTGGTCTTCGCCGACGCCCTGGGCGTGCCGGAGGCGGACCGCGCCGAGGCCCTGGCGCTCGCCGACGCCCTCGGGGCCCGTGCCGCCCGGGTGCCGGTCACGGCCCCCAAGACCGGCATCGGCCGCGCCTACTGCGGGGCACCCGTCCTGGACACCGCCGCCGCCGTGCTGGCGATGGAGCACGGCCTGGTGCCCCCCACCCCCTACGTGTTCGACACCTGCCACGACCTCGATCTGGTGGTGTCCCGCGCCCGCCCCGCCGAACTGCGGACGGCCCTCGTCCTCAGCCGGGGCCTCATGGGTTCCAACGCCGCGCTGGTAGTGCGCCGCGGCGACGAAGCCGCCCGGTGAACGGGCGGGAAGGAGAGTACAGATGAGCACCACCGAACTGACCTTCGACGAACTGGCCGCGCTGATGAAGCAGTCGGCCGGCGTCACCGTCGACCCCCGGGAGCTCGCCGAGACGTCGGACGTGCCCTTCGGCACCCTCGGCGTCGACTCGCTCGGCCTCCTCGGCATCGTCGGCGAACTGGAGAACCGCTACGGCGTGGCGCTCCCCCCCGACGCGGAGCGCAGCAAGACCCCGGCCGACTTCGTCGGCCTCGTCAACAGCACCCTCAAGGCCGGAGTCTGACATGACGGGACACACCGACAACAGCGTCGTCATCGACGCCCCCCTCGACCTGGTCTGGGACATGACCAACGACATCGAGAACTGGCCCGGCCTCTTCACCGAGTACGCCTCCCTGGAGGTGCTCTCCCGCGAGGGCGACACGACCACCTTCCGCCTCACCATGCACCCGGACGAGGCCGGGAAGGTCTGGAGCTGGGTGTCGGAGCGGACCGTGGACCGCGACGGGCGGACCGTCCGGGCCCGCCGCGTCGAGACCGGGCCCTTCGCGCACATGGACATCCGCTGGGAGTACGTGGAGAAGCCGGACGGCGTCCACATGCGCTGGGTCCAGGACTTCGCGATGAAGCCCGACGCCCCGGTCGACGACGAGTGGATGACGGAGAACATCAACCGCAACTCCCGCACGCAGATGGCCCTCATCCGCGACCGCATCGAGCAGGTCGCCCGCGAGCGCCGGCAGGCGCCGGTCATCCCCGGCTGATCGCGGAACCAGGAAGGACACCCGATGCACCACGCCCTGATCGTCGCCCGCATGGCGCCCGGTTCGGCGCCGGCGATCGCCGACGTGTTCGCCGACTCGGACCGCGGCGAGCTGCCCCACCTGGTGGGCGTCTCCCGGCGCAGCCTCTTCCAGTTCGGCGACGTCTACCTGCACCTCATCGAGTCCGAGCGGGACCCGGCGCCCGCCATCGCGAAGCTGACCGGGCACCCGGAGTTCCGGAGCGTCAGCGAACGCCTCTCGACGTACGTCAGCGCGTACGACCCGGAGACGTGGCGCGGCCCCAAGGACGCCATGGCGCAGTGCTTCTACCGCTGGGACCGGGGCTCCGGTTCCTGAGCGGGCACGACGAGAGACCCGAGGCCGCCGGCCCCGCGAACGAAGCGGGGCCGGCGGCCTCGGGTCTCGCCCCTTCTCCGGGGCCCTCCGGTCAGGCGGGAACGACGCACTCGAAGGCGTGGAGGTACGCGTTGACCGGGTGGACCCCGCCGATGACCAGCCCCGCGTCCGTCAGCCGTTCGGTCATGCTCCGCCGGGTGTGCTTCGCGCCCCCGACGTTGAGGAGCAGCAGCAGGTCCATGGCCGTCGTGAACCTCATCGACGGGGTGTCGTCCACGAGGTTCTCGATCACGACGACCCGGGCGCCGGGCCGCGCCGCCCCGCGGACGTTGGCCAGCGCCCTGCGGGTGCTGTCGTCGTCCCACTCCAGGATGTTCTTGAGGATGTACACGTCGGCCTCGACCGGGATGTCCTCGCGGCAGTCCCCGGCCACGACCCGGGCCCGGGAGGCCAGCGCGCCGCCCGGCCGCAGCCGGGGGTCGGGGTTCTCCACCACGCCCGGCAGGTCGAGCAGCGTGCCGTGCAGGGCGGGGTGCCGCTCCAGCAGGCTCGCCAGGACGCGTCCCTGACCGCCGCCGATGTCCGCGACCGACGACACGCCCTCCAGGTCCAGCAGGTCGGCGACGTCCCGCGCGGACTGCTCGCTCGACGTCGTCATGGCCCGGTTGAACACGTACGCGGACTCCGGCGCGTCCTCGTTGAGGTACGGGAAGAACTCCTTGCCGAACACGTCCTCGAAGACGTTGCCGCCGGAGCGCACCGCCTCGTCGAGCTTCGGCCAGACCTCCCACGTCCACGGCTCGGTGCACCACAGGGCGATGTACCGCAGGCTGTGCGGATCGTCCTCGCGCAGCAGCCGGGACATCTCCGTGTGCGCGAACGTGCCGTCGGGCAGCTCCGTGAAGATCCCCTGGGAGGACAGGGCGCGCAGCAGCCGCCGCAGGGTGTGCGACGGGGTCTTCACGGCCGCCGCCAGGTCCTCCACGGCCGCGGGCGTGTCGTCCAGGGCGTCGGCCACGCCGAGGCGGGCGGCGGCGCGGACGGCGGCGGCGCACGCCGCGCCGAAAACGAGTTCCCGCAGCCGCATGGGCGGCGGGGGAGCGGTGTCGGGGGTCCTCACCGGGTCAACGGTCGTCATCTGTCGCCTTGTCTTCTCTGTCGTGCCGTGGATGGGGTTCGTACGGTCCGTACCGTCGGTGCGATCGATGTGATCGGTACGGTCGTGCGGAAGGGGGAGCGGTCCGCTCAGCACATCCCGGCGGGCTCCGAGACCCCGCAGGTGTTGCCGCGGAAGGTGTTGCCCCCGCCGGTGTCGCGGACGGCCAGGTCGGCCGCGCCGTTGCGGAGCACGACGTTGTCGCGGATCTCGTTGCGCTCGTTGAGGGCGCCCACGAAGCTCTTGAACAGGACGATGCCGCCCGACAGCGGGGAGGTCCCCCTGTTGTCCTCGACCCGGTTCCCCGTCACCAGGGTCTCCTCGGCGCCGGTGAGCACGAGTCCGGAGCCCTGGAGGAAGGGCAGGCGGGGGGTCTTGGGGCAGTACTTGTTGTTGTCGTGGAGGTGGTTGCGGCGCAGGCTCATCGCCCCGGCGCGCGGTGTGGACTCGTCGCCCACCACGAACAGCCCGGCGCAGTTGCCCGTCGCCTCGTTGCGGTCGACGGTCAGGTTCCGCAGGCGCCGCACGGTGAGGCCGATCCGGTTGCCGGACATGCGGTTGCCGCTGATCACGGTCCCCCCGGTGTCGACGGCCCCCTGCTCCGTGTCGGTGGTGTTGGACACGAAGAGGCCGGCGTCGCCGTTGTCCCGGGCGGTGTTGCCGCTCAGCACGCTCCGGACCGACCGCTCCTGGGCGATGCCCCAGTTGCCGTTCTTCTCGGCGGTCACCCCCTGGACCCGCAGCCGGTCGGTCCGCGACGCCCACAGGCCGTTCTTGGCGAAGCCCCTGAGGGTCAGCGAGCGGACGGTGACCCGTTCGACGGGACGCCCCTCCGTGCCGGTCACGCAGATGCCGTGGCCGGCCCCGGCGCACGCGCCGCCCTTGGTCCCGCCGGGCACGAGGACGGTGGGGAAGACGCCCGAACCCCGCAGGGTCAGGCCCGGCGTCGTGACGGTGACGCTCTCGCGGTAGGTACCGGGGGAGAGGACGACGGTGTCCCCGGGCCTCGCGGCGTCCAGGGCCTTCTGGATGGATTCGCCGGGCTTCACCCGGTGCACGGCGGGACCGGCGGCCGACGGGGCGGCGGCGCCCAGCCCGGCGACCACGAGCGTCGCGGCGCATGCCAGGGGGGCGATCTGTCGTTGGGTCATGTGCCGAAGCTATGAGCGGGCCACCCGGCCCGCCACCGTTGATCCCCCGGCCGGGCGGGCCGTCCCCCGGATGATCCGCCACGTGCCACGCGCGGGGCCCGGTACCGGCCCCACGCGCGGGCGACCGCCTCGGACGGGGTGCCCGCCCCCTTGTCGCTGCGTCGCGGCCCGGGCTGTCGCGGATGCGACATCGGTACCGCTCCTTCCCGCGGGTGTACGCCGAAACGCCGGTCGTACGGGCGACCAACCACGAGGGATCGAGGGAAACGTCCTCGCTGTCCTGTTCCGTACCGGCGTCCTTCGTTCCCGCGCGCCGTCTCCCGCCGGTCCCGCCGTCCGGGGGCCCCGCCCACCGTACGGCGGCGGTCCCGGCCCCCCGGATCGCGCGGGGCGGGGATGTGGGGGAGGCTCGTGGGGCAGAGCGCCCGGACCCGCGCGCTCCCGCCCGTTCCACGACGTACCGGAGGTCAGCCCGTGCCGGCGACGAAGCATTCCAGGGTCCATCTGGTCGGCGGCGGCCTCGCCTCCCTCGCCGCGGCCGTCCTCCTCGTGCGGGACGCGGGGCTCCCGGGGGAGAACGTGCGCGTCCTGGAGCAGCTGCCCGCCGCCGGTGGACCCCCGCCCGGCGTCCCCGCCCCGGCGCGCGCGGGCGGGTACGCCACCCGGGGCGTCCGGATGCTCGACGAGGCGCACTGCGTCTGCCTGTGGAGCCTCCTGGAGACGATCCCGTCCCCGGACGACCCGGCGGTCTCGGTGCGCCGGGCGCTGCTCGCCCCCGCCGGACTTCCCGCCCACGCCAGGATCCGGGTCGTCGACGGCGACCGCACGGTCGCCGACGCCCCGGAGTCCGGCCTGGACGCCCGCGACCGGGTCGACATGGCCCGCCTGCTCGCCCTGCCCGAACGGCTGATCGGGTCCCGGCGCATCGAGGACCTCTTCCGGCCGCACTTCTTCACCACCCGTTTCTGGTGCGTGTGGCGCGCGACCTTCGCGTTCCAGACCTGGCACTCGGCCGTCGAGCTCAAGCGGCACCTCCTCGCCTTCGCCCACCGGCTCGGCGGCCTCCACACCCTGCCCGGAACCCGGCACGGCGGGCACGACCCGTACGACTCCGTCGTCCGCCCGATCCGCCGGTGGCTCGCCGAGCGGGGCGTGCGGACCGAATGCGGGACCACCGTCACCGACGCCGACTTCTCGGGCCCCGCCGCCCGCCGCCTCTCCCGCCTGCACCTGCGGCGGGACGGGGCCGGGACGGGCACGATCGAACTGGGCGAGGACGACTACGCGTTCCTCACCCTCGGCTCGGCGACCGCCGACACCACCTACGGCGACGACACCACCGTGCCCGAACTCGTCCGCGACAGGCGGGACGGCTCCTGGCGGCTGTGGGAGTCGGTCGCCGGGAACGCCCCCGACTTCGGCCGTCCCCACGCCTTCTGCGGCAGCGTCGACGAGACCTGGCGGGAGTTCTTCACCCTCACCACGACCTGCCGCGCGCTCCTCGACCACATCCAGAAGCACACCGGCGACATCCCCGACGAGGGAGCCCTGGTGACCTGGAAGGACTCCCGCTGGCTGCTCTCGCTCGAAGTGCCCGCCCGGCCCCGCCTCCACGTTCCGGGAGAGGACACGTACACCCTGTGGGGGTACGCCCTCGCCGGGGACGTCCCCGGCGACCACGTGCCGAAGAGGATGGAGGACTGCACCGGCGCCGAGGTCCTGGACGAGCTCCTCGGCCACCTCGGCCTCGACGGCATCGCCGACGAGGTCCGGTCCACCACCGGGATCACCACCGTCCGGATGCCCTACGCCGGTGCCCCCTTCCAGCGCCGCGCCGCACCGGACCGTCCCCGCGTCGTCCCGGACGGAGCCCGGAACTTCGCCTTCCTCGGCCGGTTCGTCGAACTCCCCGAGGGGGTCGTCTCCACCGCCGAGTACGCGGTCCGCTCCGCCATGACGGCCGTCCACCACCACTTCGGCCTCGACAGGGAGATCCCGCCGGTGTACCACGGCCTCTCCGACGCCGACGCCGCCCGGTCCGCCCTGAGCACCGTCTTCGCCTGACGGGGGGAGAAGCATGAACACGGACACCGGCGACTCCCCGGAGTCCCCCGCGTGGGAACCCTGGGACGAGGCGGTCCTCGACGCCGTCTTCACCCAGTCCGACATCGGCCTCCACGTCCTCGACACCGACCTGTGCGTCGTCCGCGTGAACACGGTCGCCGTCGACCTCCACGGCGTCCCCGCCGAACGGATCGTCGGCCTGCCGGTGACGGAGGCGTACGCCCCCCTCGGCGTGGGCGTCGACGAGGAGCCGCTGCGGGAGATCCTCGCCACGGGCCGCCCGGTGACCGACCGCCTGGTCACGGGACGGCCGCCCGCCGACCCGCGCAGCGAGTACGTCTTCTCCGTCTCCGCGCACCGCCTCCAGGACGCCGCGGGACACGTGCTGGGACTGGTCCTCACCAGCACCGACGTCACCGAACGGGAACGGGCGCAGGCCCGCCTCCGGCTGCTGCACGAAGCGCGCGAACGGATCGGCTCCAGCCTCGACGTGGAGCGCACGGCCCGGGAACTGGTCGACGTCACCGTGCCGGGCTTCGCCGACACGGTGGTGGTCGCCCTCACCGACGCCGTACTGAGGGGCAGGGAGCCCGGCCTCCGCTCCCGGGACCCGTCCCCCCTGCTGCGCTGCGCCGCGACCGGCGGGACGGACGGCGGCCCCCGCATCCCGACGGCCGGCTCCTACCTGCTCCCCGGCGTCTTCGGCAGGGAACTGCCCACGGAACCCCGGCTCCTCCCGCCGGAACGGGAGGACGGGACCGGCGGCACGCGGCTCGTGGCACCGCTGACGGTACGCGGCCAGGTCTTCGGAGCCGTGGTCTTCCAGCGCGCGGACGGCACCGAACCGTACGGGGACGAGGACCTCGACCTGGCCGAGAGCATCGCGACCCGCACGGCGACCTGCCTGGAGAACGCCCTGCGGTTCACCCGCGAGCACACCGTCATGACGGCGCTCCAGAGCTGGCCGCTGCGCCAGGAGGAGGCCACCCAGAGAGCCGTCGACGCCGCCGAGCGCAACCAGCCGGACGGCAGCGGGGCCGGCGCCTGGTACGACGTCATTCCCCTGCCGGGGGCCCGCGTCGCGCTCGTCGTCGGCCAGGTCGAGAACGCCGGGCTCAGCGCCGTCGCCACCATGAGCCGGCTGCGGACGGCCGTCCACAGCCTCACCACCCTCGACCTCGACCCCCACGAACTGCTCGCCCGCCTCCACGCCACGACCCTCCGCCTCGCCGCCGAGCCGGGCGGCCCGCCCGGCGAGGACGGCGCGACGGCGAGCTGCACGATCGCCGTGCACGACCCCACCGACGGGCGGCTCGACGTCGCGCGCGCCGGCACCTCGCTGTTCGCCGTCGTCCACCCGGACGGCTCGATCGACACGCGGCCGGTCGGGGACGGGCCGCTGCTGGGGGCCGGGGGACCCCCCTTCGCCTGCGCCTCGACGGTCCTCCCCGAGGGCAGCACCCTCTGCATGGCGTCCGGCGAGGGCGACGTTCGGACGGAGGACCTGGTGAACGCCCTCGCGCACCCGAAGCGCCCCCCGGCGGCCATGGCGGACGACGTGGCCCGGCTCCTCGCCCCCGACCGCGTCCTGCTGCTCGCCCGCACCCGGTACCTGCCGCCGGACGAACTGGCCGAGTGGCCCGTCCCCTTCGACTTCTCCGCCGTCGGCATCGCGCGGGCCCACGTCGAGGAACAGCTCCGGGAGTGGAACCACCCCGTCGAGCCGTTCACGGCGACGCTCCTCGTCAGCGAACTCGTCACCAACGCCATCCGCTACGGGGCCGAGCCGGTCACCCTGCGGCTCATCAGGGACTCCACCGCGCTGGTCTGCGAGGTGAGCGACGCCGGCCAGGCCGCGCCCCACCTGCGCCACGCCAAGGCGGTCGACGAGAGCGGCCGGGGACTGCTGATCTGCGCCGCCCTCGCGGAGAACTGGGGCGTGCGCCACACCGAGAACGGCAAGACGGTGTGGGCCGAGATCGAGGCGGACGGGACGGACGGGGCCACCGGAACGGACGAGGAGGACGGGACGGCCGGAACGGACGAGGAGGACGGGACGGCCGGGACGGAGGAGGCGGGCGTGGCGGCCGGGACGGACTGAGACCGGGGGGGTGCGGAACCGGCCCGGACACGGCGCCCCCTAGAGACCCGCCCCTCCCAGCCCCGGCGGGTCGTCGGGCACGTGCTCCGAGGGCGCCGGGCGCCACAGCGCGCGGCGGAGGTCCTGCGGCATGGCGGCCGCCGCCGTGCCGTGGGCGGCCACCTCGTACAGGACCCGGTCGGTCGCGGACGCCCCGGACGGGGGAGTCCCCACCGGGCGGCGGACCGCTTCGGCGGGCTTCCCCGAGGGGGAAGGGGCACGGTGGACGAGCACCAGGGAGATCACCGCGGGAACCAGGGACAGGGACGTCCAGGCCGCGGCGGTGCCCTGACGGGGATCATCCAGCGACCCCAGGGCGATCATGCCCAGGGGGAAGGCCAGGAGGTCAGTCAGCGCCACGACCCCTCCCCAGCCCTCCCGCAGGGCCGTGAGACGGGGGTGCGGGATCAGTCCCCCCTCGCCCAGCGAGGCGCCGACCCGGCGCACGGCCCGGCTCCCCCCGACGCGCTGCTCCGTCGCCGTCCCCCGCCGGCCGCGCCCCGGTCGGCACAGGGCCAGTGCCGCCGCCTCCACGGGGCCGGCCGGGAGGTCACGGCCGGCCCCGTCCGCGCGGACGATCCGGTTCCCCACGACGGTGACCAGACCGGCCAGGCGCAGCGCCGTCAGCGCGGTCCGGGCCACCTGCCGGGGCCCGCCGACGAGGTACGCGTACGCGTAGGGGCCCGGAGCGCCCTCCCCCCGCGCGGCCCGGGGCGGGCGGTAGGTCCGGAGCCTGTGGTGGGACACCCAGAAGCCGAACGACGCCACGCCCACCGCCCCCCACATGCCCCCGCCCAGCCACCACCACATGAGCCCCCCTCGTGACCCGGAACTCCCCGCCGTCCGGGGCCCGTTGTCCGCCGGGAGGGGGCGCGTGCACAGGGCGCGCGGCGTGCCGCCGCCCCGGGACCGGCCCGCGGCGCCGTTTCCGGTCACCCGCCCGCGCCCGGCAGGTTCTCCTTGATCTTGGCGATGGCGAAGCCCCATCCCTGGGAGACGGTCGGCTTGCCCGGGACGGCGACCTCCTGCGGGTTGGTCAGCACGTCGAGCAGGACGGGCCCGGGAGTCCCGAGGGCCCGGCGCACGGCCTCGTCCAGGTCCCCGGGGTCGGTGACGCGGATCCCGGTCAGGCCCAGGGCCTCGGCGACGGCGGCGAAGTCCGGGTTGTCGAGGACGGTGCCGAACTCCGGCAGACCGGCCTGTTCCTGCTCCAGCTTGACCATCCCGAGGCGCCGGTTGTCGAAGACGACGAGCTTGACCGGGAGCCGTTCGGACCGGAGCGTCATCAGGTCGCCGAGGAGCATGCTCAGCCCGCCGTCGCCGCAGAACGCCACGACCTGGCGGTCACGGTCCCACAGCTGGGCGCCGAGGGCCTGCGGCATGGCGTTGGCCATGGAACCCAGGTTGTACGAGCCGAGCAGGCGGCGGTCGCCCCGCATGCGGACGAAACGCGACAGCCAGACGGTGGCCATGCCGGTGTCGGAGGTGAAGACCGCGTCCTCGGCCGCGTGCCGGTCCACGGCCCTGGCGAGCGCCTCGGGCCGGATGTCGTGGTCCCGGTTGTCGAAGACCGCCCGCACCCGTCCCACGAGCTTCTTGTCGTGGCCCGGATCCGCGAGACCGGCCTGCTCCTCCTCCCACCGCAGGAACCGCTCGCGGGCGCCGTCCAGGTGGGAGCGGTCTCCGATCGGGGCGAGCAGCGGCAGCAGGGCCCGCAGCGTGGCGCCGACGTCCCCGGCGAGGCCCACGTCCACCGGGACGCGCCGCCCCAGGTGCTCCTCCCGCAGGTCGATCTGGACCACGCGCCGGCCCTCCGGGTACCAGTCGCGGTACGGGAAGTCGGTGCCGAGCATGAGCAGGGTGTCGCACGCGTCCATGGCGTGGGCCGCGGCCGGGTTGCCGATCAGGCCGGTCTGGCCGACCTCGTAGGGGTTGTCCTCCTCGAAGCCCTCCTTCGCCTTGAGGGTGAGCACCATCGGCGCCGCGAGGTGGTCGGCCAGGCGCAGCACCTCCTCGCGGGCGTCCCGGGCGCCGCGCCCCACGAGCAGGGTGACCCGGGAGGCGTCGCGGAGCGCCTCGGCGGCCTCGGCCAGGGCCGGGTCGTCGGGGCGGGTCACGGCGGGGCGGGGGAGGGCGAACCGCGGCGGGCGGTCGTCCCCGACCTCCTGGTCGCCGAGGTCCCCGGGCACGGTGAGCACCGCCACCCCGCCCCGGGTCACGGCGGCCCGGACCGCCGACTCCAGGAGCCTCGGCATCTGGACGGGGGAGGTGACGGTGGCCCGGTACACGGCCACGTCCCGGAACAGGAGGTCGTTGTCCACCTCCTGGAAGTAGTCGCCGCCGACCTCGGACAGCGGGACCTGGCCGCAGATCGCGAGGACCGGGGCGCCGCTCTTGGCCGCGTCGTACAGCCCGTTGAGGAGGTGGACCGAGCCCGGCCCCACCGTGCCCATGCAGACGCCGAGGCGGCCCGAGAGCTGGGCCTGAGCCCCGGCGGCGAAGGCGGCGGCCTCCTCGTGCCGGCAGCTCACCCAGTCGATGCCGTCCGTGGTGCGGATGGCGTCGGTGAGGGGGTTGAGGGCGTCGCCGACCACGCCGAAGACGTGGCCGACGCCGAGGTCCGCGAGGGCGTCGACGATCACCCGGGCGACGGTGCGTGTCACAGGAGGTCCTTTCACGAGGACACGGGCCGCGCGTCGCGCGGAGCCCGTGGATCTCACGGAGGGGCGGGCGGTGGAACGGTCGGGACCGGCCGCGTCCCGGTCCCCCGCTTCCCGCCTGCCCAGGAGAACGGCGGTGATGCGGGAGCGGCGACCGGCCGCCTCCCGGTCCCGGGACGTCACCCGCGGCATTCTTCGTACCGGCTCGGGGTTTGTTTCTGCGAGGTCCGGCTAGACGGTGGGCATGAACGCATCGGAGAAGAACGACGACAGCCGCCGGCCCGCCCGGTCCGGTCCACGGACCGCGCCCGGAGGCGCCCGGCTCCGCCTCGTCGCCGATCACGATGCGGACGCGGCGGCCCCCGGAAGCCCGGACGGGCCGCCCGCGTCCTCCGCCGCGGGGAGCCGTACGGCCGTCCACGCCGTGCGGGACGCGGGGGGACGGCTGTGGACCGCCGCGCGCGGCCACGGGGCCGCCGTCGGCGGCACCGCCGTGGGCGCCGCGGCCGCGATCACCGGTGCGTACGCCCTGGGCCGCCGGTCCGTCCTGCGCTCCCGGGGCCCCCTCACCCGCCTCACCGGCGGTCGCGTCTGACGCGGAGGTACGGGAACGGAAGCGGCGCCGTACGAACGGAGTCGTGCCTCTTCCCGGAGCCGCCCCCGGCGGGGCCATCCTTTCTCTTTTCTTTTCCATCATTTCTTGTCGATACGCGTAAAATGCCCGTTATCGCGGGTGCGTGAATTACCGGAGGTCGATGACCATGGTTCCCCTTCTCCTTGTTCTTCTGCTCGCGCTGATCCTCTTCGGTGCCGGTTTCGCGGTGAAGGCCCTCTGGTGGATCGCGGTGATCGTGTTCGTCCTGTGGCTGGTGGGCTTCGTGGCCCGTCCGAAGGGCGGATCGGGTCGCTGGTACCGCTGGTGACACGTCCCCACCGGCACGGCCGTGCCCGCCACCGGAAACGGTGGCGGGCACGGCCGCGTGTTCCCCCCGGCGCCGACGCCCGGTACGGCCCCGTGAACGGCCGAACCCGGCCCCGCCCGGGAAGGGCGTGCCGGGTTCGAGGCGTCCGGGGTTCAGGCCATCAGCACCGAGTCGTCCTCGGGGCGCGCGCCGGGCAGGCGGTGGCGGGCGGCGACCAGCGCCGTGTCCACGTCGCGCGTGCCGGTGGAGACGCACAGCGTGTACGCGATGTCGTCCATGCGCTGCCGCACCTCGGCACTTCCGTTCTCCGCGTGCAGCACCTTCAGCGTCTCGTACTGCTCGATCAGGTTGCTCAGCACCGCGGGATGGGCCATCAACACAGTGGGTCTCCCCTCGCAGACAGGGCGCCGACCGCCCGGCTCGACCGGCCGCGTACCCCCGTTCCCGGGTTGCATGCGGTCCGCGTGGGCAGGAAGGGTGCGTGCCCCCTCGGGGGCGCGGCGCCGGGGAGCCCCGTGACGGTCCGATCCGGCCGTGTGATTCCCTGCCACTCTCCTCGGGAGGATCACCGGGGGAGTAGGGTCGGCTTTATTGTCGTACGGCAACGGTCCAGGCCGGGTCCGTACGGGAGGGGCAGTGGTCCGACCGGGGCCGCGGCTGTGCTCAGGCCCGAGTCGGCGCCTGGCGAGCGAACGAGGATGAGGCATGTCTGAGACGATCGAAGGCTCCTCGGCCGTACGGCGGCCGGGGCCGGCCGCCGTGGGCGAGGCCGAGCTGCGCCAGCTCCTGGCCGGTCTCACCGCCGTGCGCGACGGAGACTTCGGTACCCGTCTGCCCGGCGAGGCGGGCGGGCTGATGGGCGAGATCTCCAGCGTTTTCAACGGCATGGTCGACCAGCTGTCCCTCTTCACCTCCGAGGTGACGCGCGTCGCGCGGGAGGTCGGCACCGAGGGAACCCTGGGCGGCCAGGCCAAGGTCCCCGGGGTCTCCGGCACCTGGGCGGACCTCACCGACTCGGTGAACGCCATGGCCGGCAACCTCACCACCCAGGTCCGCGACATCGCCCAGGTCGCCACCGCCGTCGCCCGGGGCGACCTCTCCCAGAAGATCGACGTGGACGCCCGCGGCGAGATCCTGGAACTCAAGAACACCATCAACACGATGGTCGACCAGCTCTCCTCCTTCGCCGACGAGGTCACCCGCGTCGCCCGCGAGGTCGGCACCGAGGGCATCCTCGGCGGCCAGGCGGACGTGAAGGGCGTCTCCGGCACCTGGCGTGACCTCACCGACTCCGTCAACTCCATGGCCGGCAACCTCACCGCGCAGGTGCGCTCCATCGCGCACGTCGCCACCGGGGTGGCCAAGGGCGACCTCTCCCAGAAGGTCGACGTGGACGCCCGCGGCGAGATCCGGGAGCTGAAGAACACCATCAACACGATGGTCGACCAGCTCTCCGCGTTCGCCGACGAGGTCACCCGCGTCGCCCGCGAGGTCGGCACCGAGGGCAACCTCGGCGGCCAGGCCACCGTGCGCGGAGCCTCCGGCACCTGGAAGGACCTCACCGACAACGTCAACGTGATGGCGTCCAACCTCACCGGGCAGGTGCGCTCCATCGCCCAGGTCGCCACCGCCGTCGCCCGGGGCGACCTCTCCCGCCGGATCACCGTCGAGGCGAAGGGCGAGGTCGCCGCGCTCGCCGACACCATCAACACCATGGTGGACACCCTGTCGGCCTTCGCCGACGAGGTGACGCGCGTCGCCCGCGAGGTCGGCACCGAGGGCCGTCTCGGCGGCCAGGCCCGGGTGCCGAACGTGGCCGGCACCTGGAAGGACCTCACCGACAACGTCAACTCGATGGCGAACAACCTGACCGGGCAGGTCCGCAACATCGCCCAGGTCACCACCGCCGTCGCCAACGGCGACCTGTCGAAGAAGATCGACGTCGACGCCCAGGGCGAGATCCTGGAACTGAAGACCACCATCAACACGATGGTGGACCAGCTCTCCTCGTTCGCCGCCGAGGTGACGCGCGTCGCCCGCGAGGTCGGCAGCGAGGGCCGTCTCGGCGGCCAGGCCGAGGTCGAGGGCGTCTCCGGCACCTGGAAGCGCCTCACCGAGAACGTCAACGAACTCGCCGGGAACCTCACCCGTCAGGTCCGCGCCATCGCCGAGGTCGCGAGCGCCGTCGCCGAGGGCGACCTCACCCGCTCGATCACCGTCGACGCCTCGGGCGAGGTGGCCGAACTCAAGGACAACATCAACGCGATGGTCGGCTCGCTCCGCGAGACCACCCGGGCCAACCAGGAACAGGACTGGCTCAAGTCCAGCCTCGCCCGGATCTCCGAGCTGATGCAGGGCCACCGCGACCTCGCCGTCGTCGCCGAACTCGTCATGGACGAGCTGACCCCGCTCGTCTCCGCCCAGTACGGCGCCTTCTACCTGGCGGAGGACGGCACGCGGGGCGTCGAGCTCAAGCTCGTCGGCTCCTACGGGCGTCCCGCCGACAGCCCCGGCCGCGACCGGTTCGGACTGGGCGAGTCCCTCGTCGGCCAGGCCGCCCGCAGCCGCCGCACCATCGCCGCCGACAACCTGCCCGGCGACTACGTGTACATCTCCTCCGGGCTCGGACAGACCGCCGGGGGCAGTCTGATCGTGCTGCCGATCGTGGTCGAGGACCAGGTCCTGGGCGTCATCGAACTGGTCTCCCTCACCCCCTTCACCTCCGTGCACCGGGACTTCCTGGAGCAGCTCATGGAGACGGTCGGCGTCAACGTCAGCACGATCGTCGCCAACGCCCGCACCGACGAACTCCTGGAGGAGTCCCAGCGGCTGGCCGACGAGCTGCGCGCCCGCTCCGAGGAGCTCCAGGTGCAGCAGGAGGAGCTCCAGCGCTCCAACGCCGAACTGGAGGAGAAGGCGGCCCTGCTCGTCTCGCAGAACCGCGACATCGAGGCCAAGAACCTCCAGATCGAGCAGGCCCGGCAGGAACTGGAGGACCGCGCCCAGCAGCTCTCGCTGGCCTCCAAGTACAAGTCCGAGTTCCTGGCCAACATGAGCCACGAACTGCGCACCCCGCTCAACAGCCTGCTGATCCTCGCCCAGCTCCTCGCCCAGAACCCCACCCGCAACCTGACGGCCAAGCAGGTCGAGTACGCCGGCATCATCCACTCGGCGGGATCGGACCTGCTCCAGCTGATCAACGACATCCTCGACCTGTCCAAGGTCGAGGCCGGGAAGATGGACCTCAACCCGGAACGGGTGGCGCTGCGCCGCCTCCTCGACTACGTCGAGGCCACGTTCCGGCCGCTCACCTCCCAGAAGAGCCTCGCCTTCACCGTCTCCACCGCCGCCGGCGTGCCCATGGACCTGGTCACCGACGACTCCCGGCTGCGGCAGGTACTGCGCAACCTGCTCTCCAACGCCGTCAAGTTCACCGAGCGCGGCAGCGTCGAGCTGTCCATCGAACCCGCCTCGGACGACGAACTGCCCGCCACGGTCCACCGCGGCGGCCCCGTCGTCGCCTTCCGGGTCAAGGACACCGGCATCGGCATCGCCTCCCAGCACCTGGAGGCCATCTTCGGCGCCTTCCAGCAGGCGGACGGGACGACCAACCGCAAGTACGGCGGCACCGGCCTCGGCCTGTCCATCAGCCGGGAGATCGCCTATCTGCTCGGCGGCGCCCTCACGGTGGCCAGCGAACCCGGCGAGGGCAGCACCTTCACGCTCTACCTGCCCGTCGCCCGCGCCGACTTCAAGGAACAGTCCACCCACGTCCACACCTCCCGGGCCGAGGAGGAGCCGGAGACCGCGGAGCTCTCCGGCGACGCCCCCACCGCCCGCCCCGCCCTGCCCGCCGCTCCGGCGGCCCGGCAGACCAGGCGCCTCCTCGTGATCGAGGAGCGGCCGCGCGGCCTGCTCTCGCTCGTCGCCGAGAACGCCCTCGCCGAGCTGACCGACGGCCGTGACCGCGCGGACCGGGACGACATCGAGCTGGTCACGGCCGTGGGCCCCCAGGAGGCCGCGACCGCCCTCGCCACCCAGCCGTTCCACTGCGTCGTGCTCGAGGTCGACATGGCCCACGGCGAGGCCCTGGGCTTCCTGGACGCCATGGACGGGGACGAGGCCCTGCGCAACGTCCCGGTCCTCGCCCACAACAACCGCAGGCTCACCGCCGAACACGAGCGGGCCCTCCAGACGCGCGCCCGCCTGCGTCCGCTGGAACTGCTCTCCAGCCTCGACGAGCTGCGCGAGCGGATCGCCCTGCACCTCTCCGCCGACCAGCCGGGCGACGTCGTGCCCCTGGTGCGCGGCGAGCACCGGCCGCCGGCGCCCCAGACCATCGACACCGACCTCCAGGGACGCACGGTGCTCGTGGTCGACGACGACGCCCGCAACCTCTACGCCCTGAGCGGCATCCTGGAGCTGCACGGCATCAAGGTCCTGCACGCCGAGAACGGCCGGAAGGGGATCGAGGCGCTCACCGCGCACCCCGACATCGACCTGGTCCTGATGGACGTCATGATGCCCGAGATGGACGGCTACACCGCCACCGCCAGGATCAGGGAGATGCCCGCCCACGCGGGACTGCCCGTGATCGCGGTCACGGCCAAGGCCATGCCGGGGGACCGCGAGAAGAGCATCGCCTCGGGCGCCAGCGACTACGTCACCAAGCCGGTCGACGCCGACGACCTCATCGCCTGCATCCGCCGGTGGCTGAACGACGGATAGCCGTATCCTGCCCGCCGACCCGCCTCCCGTCGGCGGGCCTCGCTCCGTACCCCCCTTCCCGTCCGCCCCGCGGCCCCCGGCCGCCGTCTCCCAGGAGTCCGCGACATGAGCGCTGCCCCCCACCACGGCGGGGACCCCGCCGTCGGACCCCGCGGGGACGGCGCTCCGCGTCCGGCCGGGACCACGCGGGACCCGGGACCCGACCGCCCGGACCCCGCCCTCCCGGACGGGGAGCACCCTCCGGCGGAGCGCCACTCCGCCGTCGGACGGCTGGCCGCCACGGTGGAGCGGCTGCGCGAAGAGGTCCGCGCCGCGCACGCCGCGGCCGAGGGGCGCGCCCTGATCGAACTCGCCAAGGGCGTCATCGTCGAACGGCTCGGCTGCGGCCCGGCGCAGGCGGCCCGGCAACTCGCCGCCCTGGCCGACCGGGCGGGCCTCTCGCAGCTGGAACTGGCGACGGACATCATCAACCAGGCCGCCCGCGACCGGGTCGCCGAGGTCACCGACGACTTCGTCCGCCGCGCCGTGGACGCGGCGGACGGACCGGACGCGGAGGCCGGCGCCTCGGTCGCCGTGCGCCTGCGCACGGCCGAGAGCGCCGCGCTCAACGCGGGGGACAGCCAGGCCGTCGCGGAGTCCCTGCTCGAACACGCCCTCGCCCCCCTGGGGGCCACCGCCGTCGCCATCTGGACCACCGGCCCCGACGCCTCCCTGACCCTCTGCGGCCACGCCGGCTTCGGCGCCGACGAACCCGCCCGCTGGCGCTACGTACCGCCGGGGGTGACGACCGTGGCCCGGCAGGCGCTCACCGGCCGCCGCACCGTCTGGTTCCCCTCGCTCGAAGCCGCCGGACCCCCCTCGATCGGCCACACCCGCCACCCCGCGGGCGGCCGGGTGGCGGTGCCCGCGGGCACCGGCGGCCGCATCCACGGCGTCCTGGAGATCTGCTGGCCCCGGCCGCTGGGCCCCCAGCCCCGGGCCGTGGAGCGCCAGGTCGAGGCCCTGGCCGAACTGTGCGCCCACACGCTCGAAACCCTCCCCGTCCAGCCGGTACGGGTGCGGGCCCTCCCGCCCGAGCCCGCCGGGATGTCGGAACTGCTGGAGATCGCCGACGGGCTCTACGACCCCGCCCTGGTCCTGACCCCGCACCTGGACGAGGAGGGCGGCCTGCGGGACTTCCGCATCCGCCACGCCAACGAGCACTTCCAGGACCCGGCGGGCCGCTCCCGGAGCGCCGTCGACGGAGCCCTGCTCCTGGAGGCGTACCCCACGACGGCCGGCGACAACGAACTCTTCGAGCGGATCGAGCGCGTCTACGCCACCGGCGAGCCCTTCCGCGCCCGGCGGACCCGGCTGACCGCCCTCGTGGACCAGGTGCCGCTCGCGTCCGCCGCCGACATCAGCATCAGCCGGCACGGCGACAGCGTGCTGCTCATCTGGCGCATCGAGGACGAGACCGCCCGGCTCGCCAGCCTGCTGCAGCACGCCCAGCGCCTCGGCCGCATCGGAGGCTTCGAGGAGGACGTGCCGACCGGGGAGATCACCTGGAACGGGCAGCTCTTCGACCTCTTCGGGCGGGACATCACCGAGGGGCCCGTACCCCTGCGCGATCTCGCCTCCCACGCCCACCCCGACGACGCGGACGCCATCGGCCGCTTCCTCCAGACCGTGCTGCACCAGCGGCGGGCGAACTCGGCGGCCTTCCGCATGCTGCGCGGGGACGGGGTGACCCGGCACATCCGGGTGATCGCCGAACCCTCCCTCGATCCCGTCGGACGGCTCCTCGCCGTACGGGGGGCCTACCAGGACATCTCCGCCCAGCACTGGACGGAGGTCGCGCTGGCGGCCACCCGCGACCAACTCGCCATGACCGAGCAGGAGTCGGCGGAACGCAACCGCCTCGCCCTCCAGTTGCAGCACGCCATCATGCCGCCGACCACGGCCCCGCTCGACGCGCCGGGGCTCGACGTCGCCGTGCGCTACCGGCCCGCCGAGACGGAGTCCCTGGTCGGCGGCGACTGGTACGACGCCGTCGTGCTGCCGTCCAAGAAGATCCTGCTGTGCGTCGGGGACATCGCCGGCCACGGCATCGAGGCCGCCACCGGCATGGTGGTCCTGCGCAACGCCCTGCGCGGCCTCGCCGTGACCGGGGCGGGCCCGGCCCAGCTCCTGTCCTGGCTCAACGACGTGGCGCACCACCTCACCGCGCAGGTCACGGCCACCGCCGTCTGCGGCGTCTTCGACCCCGAGGCCCGCACCCTGCGCTGGGCCAGGGCGGGGCACCTGCCGCCGGTGCTCGTACGGGGCGCCGAGGCCAACACGCTGCCGCTGCTCCAGGGGCTGCTGCTCGGAGCCCTCGCCGAGGCCGAGTACGAGGAGGCGGAGATCCAGCTGGAGCCGGAGGACACCGTCCTGATGTACACCGACGGCCTCGTCGAACGCCGCGACACCTCCGTGCACGACTCCCTGACGCAACTGCTGGTCACGGCCCAGGCGCCGGCCGACAGCCTCGAACGGCGGCTCGACGTCCTGCTGACGCACAGCAAGTCCGACACCGACGACGACACGTGCCTGATCGGCGTGCGGGTCTCCTGACCACACGTCCGCCCGTCCGCACGAACCTTCCCCATCATCCGTGGAAAACAGGGAGCATGCCCGTGAGAGAAGTGAACCTGGACGTCGAGGCCGAGGTCCGCGACGCCGGCACGGCGGTCCTGTCCGTGGGGGGCGAGCTCGACATCGAGACGGCCGGCCTCCTCCGGGGACACCTGGACGACCAGCTCCGGCAGGGCCGCCGCCACCTCGTCCTGAACCTCTCCTCCCTGGACTTCATGGACTCGTCCGGCCTGAACGTCCTCATCGGCGCGGGACGGGACGCCAGGGCCGCCGGGGGCGACCTCCACCTCGCCGCCCCGACCTCGGCCGTACGGCGCATCCTGGAGATCACCGGCCTGACGACGACGACGCCCCTCCACGCCGACGTGACGGAGGCGCTCGTCGCGGCGGGCCGCGCGGGCTAGACCCGGAGAGGGCACGGTCCGGCGGCGGACGGGGCCGCACGGGGAAAAGGGGAAGAAGGACGGGAAAGGGAGAGAAGGGGAGACGTGGACGGGATCACCGGCGTCGAGCAGGCGCTGCGGCAGGCCGCTCCGCACCTGCTGGTCGACGTCGTGGCGGACCTGCTGCGGGAGCGCCACGGCGCCCTGCGGGTGGAACTCCGGCTGGCCGACTACGCGCTGCGGTCGCTCCAGCTCGTCGAACGCGTCCCCGGTTCCGCCCCGCCGGTCCCGGTCCACGGCAGCCCGCAGGGGCGTGCCTTCGGAGCCCAGGAGCCGTACGTCACCGAGGAGGCCGACGGCCTCTCCGCGCACCTCCCGGTCACCGTCCGGGGGGAGCGGACGGGCGTCCTCACCGTGACGGTGCCGCAGGTCGGCGACCTGGTGCCCCTGCTCGCCGACCTGCGGCACGTCTGTGAGGCGCTCGGCCACGAGATCCTGGTGGCCGAACGGGACACGGACCTCTACGACAGGGCACGGCGGGCCGCCCGGCTGACGCTGGCGGCCGAGATGCAGTGGCAGCTCCTCCCGGGGCGCTCCTGCGCCCGCCCGGAGTTCGCCCTCGGCGCGCACCTGGAACCCGCCTACGCGACCTTCGGGGACAACTACGACTGGTCGGTCTCCGCCGACCACCTGACCCTGTCCGTCACCAACGGGATGGGGGAGGGGGTCGAGGCCGCCCTCCTCACGAACCTCGCCCTCAACGCCCTCCGCAACGCCCGCCGCGCCGGACTCGGCCTCGCGGACCAGGCGGCCCTGGCGGACCAGGCGGTGTACGCGCGGTACGGCGGCGCCGCCTTCGTCTCCGTCCTCCTGCTGCGCTTCGACCTCGCCACCGGGGAGGCGGAGGCCGTGGACGCCGGCTCCCCGCGTCTGTGGCGCCTGCGGGAGCGTTCCGTCGAGCCCGTCCCGTTCGAGGCGCAGCTTCCCCTGGGGATGTTCGAGGACTCCGTCTACGTCCCGCAGCGTTTCGCGGTGCGCCCGGGGGACAGACTGCTGTTCGGCAGCGACGGCGTGTACGACGCCGCCTCCCCCGGCGGGGAGAGCTACGGCGAGCGGGCGCTGTCCCGCGCGCTCCTCGCCACGATGCTGCTGCCCCCCACCCAGGTCCCGGGCGCGATCCTGCGCGAACTCGCCACGCACCACGGCGACAGCCCGCTGGAGGACGACGCGCTCGTCGTCTGCCTCGACTGGTACGGACGGCGGGGACGGCCGGACCCCGACTTCCCGGAGACCGGCGACTTCTGAGGCGTACTCACCGGTACACCCGGACAACAGTTGCTACGAGGCAACTGTATTCTGGGGAAGTGGCACCCGGCTCGCACCCGGGGCGGACACGTCGTGGGCGAGCGGGGGTGACGCGTGGAATACGGGGCGCGCGGGACGCGCGAGGCACACGGACGGGCGCGGCGCGCGGTGCGCGGGGGTCAGGCGGACCGGACGCCCTTGAGCGGCGGGCTTCCGCGCGACGGGGAGGCCGGGGGTCTCTCCTGCTCCAGCGCCTCGTGGAACCCCGTGAGCCCGCGCAGCAGCGCCCTGCGACTCGCCGGCGTCATGGCGGAGATGACGGAGAACAGGGCTTCCTCCCGCTGGGCCCGGAGGTCCCGCAGGTACGTCTTGCCCCGCGGCGTCAGGTGGAGTTCGAGCTGTCGGCGGCTCACGGGACTGGGCAGCCGCTGCACGAACCCCAGCGCCTCCAGGCGGTCGCACATACGGCTCACCGAGGGCGGCGCGGAGCCGAGCAGTTCACCCAGCGCGCGGAGGTTGATCCCCTCCTCGCGGTCGAGGCTGTACAGCACGCGGAGCTGAGACGCCGACACCGGTGTCGACGACACCATGTCCCGGCCGCGCTCCCACAGCACTTCGAGGAGCTCGATGAGCTCCCGGGCGGCCTGCGTCGTCTCCTGCGGCTCCCGTCGGGACGGGGCGGGGTTGGTGTCCATGGCTACCGACACTCCTCAGGCGTCCGGGGCCGAGGGCGTCGGCCTCGCGACGCACCGGTCATCTCCACATCTCTCCAGAAGGCGGTACGGATTCGGCGGGTCGGGGCGTGACGGCGGAACGCGCTCCGCGCGGGGTGTCGCCACACCGCCTTCCGGACTCCCTCCGTATCGCTTCGGCACAGCGCTCTCCGTCGATCTCCTGCCCGTCGGCCACGGACCCACGTCGCTCTGTGTCCCACCGGGCCTCCACGGACTCCGGCGGGGGCGCGGCGCGTGGCCGTGGGCCCGGGGCCCGGGGGATCGCGCTTCCTCCACCCCGCAACCATATCTTTTCGGTGGTGACGGGCCCACGGTGACCGCACACCTTCCTGTGACGGTTCGAGGCGAACGATGTGGTGTCCTTGTGATCGTCCTCTTTTCCGACCGGGTCGCCTCCCGGTCGGCCGGGCGGCGTGCCGCCCGCTTCCCGCACGCTCCGGGGCGACGGCCGGGCGCCGCGAGGGACCTCCCGCCGGACCGCCGGACGGTGTCCTCGTACCCCGGCCCGGACCGGCGCGGACCGCACCCCGCCGACGAGGACGCGGCTCCGGGGGAGGACCATGGACGCACGGGCCCCCTCTCCGCCGGCAAGGATTACGCTCTTGTCCGCATTTCCGGCCCCGCGCGGTGTGGAAACCGCAGAGAGGGGAAGGGGCGCAGGATGAGGTACGAAGCGCGGCACGGAGCCGTGTGAGGGGAGGCAGGCCGATGACGGAGACGATCGCCGCGGAGCGCGCGACACGGGAGCCCGTGCTGTCCGCGAGTGTCGACTACGACGGCGTGGACGCCGACGGCGGCATGGTCGCGTCCGCCCGTGACTTCACCGTCGACTTCCTCACCGCCTCCCCGTCACCGGAGCACGGGCCGGTGACCCGCGAGCGGATCGACCTCGCGCGCCTGGTGGTCAGCGAGCTGGTGACCAACGCCGTACGGCACGCCCCCGGTCCCTGCCGGCTCCTGCTCGACCTCTTCGAGGACGCCCTGGAGATCTCGGTGTTCGACCGCCTCGAGACCTCTCCCGTTCCGAGGGGGCACGACCCGGGCCGCATCGGCCAGCACGGGGTGGAGATCGTCGTCGCCGTCTGCGAGAGCGTGAGCGTGGAGCCGCACCCCACGGGAAAGCGGGTCAGGGCCCGCCTCTCCCTCCGCTGAACGCGCGCGGGAGAGGGTCCGGCGCCCGCGGAAAAAATTTCTGAGATCGATGCGCATGCTCCGTGGGACCCGGGGTATGCGGGCCGTCCGGGGGAATACGGGTTGTCTACGATAGAGGGGGTCGTCGGAATGCCGATCGCGACGCTGGCGGACACGAAGACCGGTACCGAAAAGACTGTGGGGGGCCTTCCCGTACTCGAAGCCCCTCAGAAGGTGGCGCCGAAGGACGCGCGCGAACTGTCGAAGGTGTTCTTCGACCGGCTGGCGGTACTGGAGGAGGGAACTCCCGAGTACCAGTACGCGCGCAACACGCTGATCGAGATGAACATGTCGCTCGTGCGCTACGCGGCCGGCCGCTTCCGCGCCCGGGGCGACGACATGGAGGACATCGTCCAGGTCGGCACCATAGGTCTGATCAAGGCCATCGACCGGTTCGACATCTCCCGCGAGGTGGAGTTCACCACCTTCGCCGTCCCGTGCATCGTGGGCGAGATCAAGAGGTTCTTCCGTGACACCTCCTGGGCCGTCCACGTGCCGCGCCGGCTGCAGGAGGCGCGCGTGGAGCTGGCCAAGGCGACGGAGGAGCTGAGTTCCCGTCTCGGACGCTCGCCCAGCGTGGCGGAGCTGTCCGCCCTGATGAACCTCTCGGAGGAAGAGGTCATCGAGGCGCGGATCGCCTCCAACGGGTACAACTCCACCTCGCTCGACGCCACGATCGGCGGCGAGGGCGAGGAGGGCGGCGCCATGCTGTCCGACCTCATGGGCGAGGAGGACCCGGCGCTCGAACTCTTCGAGGACTTCCACTCCCTGGCCCCCCTCCTGGGTGAACTCGGCGAGCGCGACCGGCTGCTGATCCACCTGCGGTTCGTCGAGGAGCTGACCCAGTCGGAGATCGGCAAGAGGCTCGGCATCTCGCAGATGCAGGTGTCGCGACTGCTCTCGCGCAACCTGGCGCGGCTCCGCAAGGGCATGCTCGACCCGATGGACGTGTGACCCTTCTTCTTTCCTTCCCGCCCCCGGGCCGAACGGCCTCACCGATCCCCTTCCGGTGAGGCCGTTTTCCCGTGCCCCCGCGCTCAGCGAGCGCCGAAGGTCTGGGTCCAGTACCAGCCCTCGGTGTGCAGGCCGACGCCCATCTCCGTGAAGGAGCAGTTCAGGATGTTCGCGCGGTGGCCGGGGCTGTTCATCCACGCCGCCATCACCTCTTCTGCCGTCCGCCGGCCCTTCGAGATGTTCTCGCCGTAGGTGGTCCATCCGTACCCGACGGCCGTGAAGCGCTCGCCCGGTCCGGCGCCCTCGGGATTGGTGTGGTCGAAGAAGTCGCGCGCGGCCATGTCGTCGGAATGGCCCCGGGCGGCCAGGGCGAGAAGGGAGTTGCCGGTCACGGGACCGCAGCCCGCCTTGGCACGCTCCGCGTTCACCAGGTCGATCACCTGCTGTTCGGCCGAGGCGGAGCCGGGGTCCTTCTTCGGGGTCGCGGTCGTGCGCGCGGGGGTGGGGGCGGGGGAGGACGTGGCCGTGGGACGGGCCGTGACCTTCGGGACGGGCGCCCGCGTGGCCGCGCGGTCGGACCGGGGCGGTGCGGGCGTCGAGGTGCGCGGGGCGGCCGTCGTCGGGGTGGCCGAGGGCCCGGGGGAGACGGGCGAGGCGCTCGCGCGCGGGCCGGACGGCCCGATCGTTCCCGGGGGCGGCGTGGTGGTTGCCGCCAGGGCCGTGGCCGGCTGTGGAGGGGAGAGCGGGAGGTCTCCGGCCGTCGCGGCGCGCAGGGCGCCGGGGTCCGCCACGTCCCGGCGACCGGAACCGTCGCTCAGCGCGAAGGCCCCTCCGGTGACGGCGACCACCGCCATCCCCGCGGCCACCGCGTGCCGGCGCACAAGCCGCTGCTGCTTGCGGCGCCGCGCGCCCCGGGTGCCCCGGGCACCTCGGGCCCCCGGGACGGGGGACGGACCCGCCCCCGGCGACTCCACCGGCTCGTACCCGGAGAGGGGCGCGTCCTGCTCGTGCCCGGGGGGCGGTCCCGCCTGTCCATGCCCGGAGAACGATTCCTCCCGTCCGTAACCGGAGAACGTTTCCGCCGGCTCGTACCCGGGGAACGTTCCCGTCCGCTCGTGTCCGGGGGAGGCCCCCATCGGTTCGTACCCGTGCGGGCCGCGCGGGCCCGCCGCGGCGGCGGGACCGAGGCCCGCTCCCTCGCGGACGGCCGTGAGCAGGGGCTCCGCCGGGGGGACCAGGAGCAGCCCCGCGAGCAGCGCCTCCACCGGGTGGAGGCCGTCGGCCAGCGGGAGGCAGCGGAGGCACCCGTGGACGTGCCGGGCTATGCGCCTGCGCCAGGACGCGGTCGGCCGCCCGTCCCATCCGTCGAGCTCGTACCACAGGGCGGGGCACGGCGGGTTCTCCCGGAGGGCCCGCACGACGACCCGGGCCGCGTCCAGCCGCTTCCTCATCCGCCGGATGTGCGCCGCGGTGTGCTCCGGGGAGAGCCGGAGGGCCGACTCCACTTCGTGGCGGGCCAGGTCGCCCGTGCACTCCAGCCACCACAGGGAGAGCGGGAGGCCGTGTTCCGGTTCCAGCCAGCGGGTCGCCTCCGCGGTCTCCCGTTCCTGGCCGGACAGGTTCAGCCGGGCGACGGCCAGGTCCACGAAGTCGGCGTCCGGCCGGCCCGGGGCGGGGTCGGCGGGGGGACCGGCGTGCCACCGCCCCTGACGGTCGCGGACGACGTCCGCCGCGACGGCCACGAGCCAGGACCGGAAACCGTCCGGAGCGCGCAGTCCGCCGAGCCCTCCAAGCGCCCGCAGCATGGTCTCCCGCACGGCGCCGCCGGCGTCCCGGTGCTCGTTCGTCGCCCGGCCCACGAGGTTGTGGACCAGGGGCAGGTAATGGGTGAGGAGCCGGTCCTGCGCCCGCGGATCCCCGTCCCGCGCCGCCCTCACCAGCTCCGTGCCGTGCCGTACGTCCATGCTCGCCTCACCCTGCCTGTTCCAGCCGTTCCCGGCGCCAACACATGGGAGAGCACCGGAGGGCGGGCCGACAACGGAAATCCGCCGGGTTTCCGGAACCGGTCCGGGCGGGTTCCCGGGACGCCGGGGCGGGCGGGCCCCGGACACGCGTCGGCCCCGCTCCCGGTTCTCGCCGGGTGCGGGGCCGTGCGGGGCCGTACGGGGTCGGGCGACCGGGGCGTCACGCCGTTACGCGCGACGCGAGCGGCCACCGGTGAAGAGACGGTAGAGCAGCAGCAGGATGACCGAGCCGATGATGGCGGCTATCCAGGTGGACAGCTCGAAGAAGCCGTCGATGGAGTCGACCCCGAAGATGACCTTGCCGAGCCATCCGCCGAGGAGACCGCCCGCGATGCCCAGCAGCGTGGTGATGACGATGCCCCCCGGGTCGCGGCCCGGCGTCAGGGCCTTGGCGATGAGACCGGCCAGCAGTCCGATGATGATCCAGGCGATGATTCCCATGGTCCCGTCTCCTCGGGGTGCGTCGTTCGGTTCCTTATCCCGCGTTTACGCGAAATCGGCCGCTTCAAACGTCGCCGGCCGCGGTTCCGGACGGATTCCGTGCGCGACGGTCCGGCCGCGCGGCCGGGAAACCCCGGTCACGCGGCCGGAAGTGCCTGGTCAGGAGGTCGGGGCGGACTTCTGCGGGCTCTCCGCCCCCGAGGCCGCCCCCGCCGTCGACAGGGGCTCCGCGATGTCCTCCAGGGAGCGTCGTTCGGCGTTGACCGCCAGGAAGGCGGCGACGAGACCGGCGGCGCACATCAGGCCGGCGCCGATCTGGAAGGCGAGGACCGTGTCGCCGACGACGCCCGACTCGGTGAGGTCCGCGAAGATCAGGGGTCCGCTGATGCCGCCCGCCGCCGTGCCGAGGGCGTAGAAGAAGGCGATGGCCATCGCACGGGTCTCCATGGGGAAGATCTCGGAGACGGTCAGATAGGCGCTGGACGCGCCCGCCGACGCGAAGAACAGCACCACGCACCAGCACGCCGTCATCGTCGTGGCCGTCAGCGAACCGCGGTCGAAGAGCCACGCGGTGCCGAACAGGAGGATGCCGGAGAGCAGGTACGTCGAGGAGATCATGATCCGGCGGCCCACCGTGTCGAAGAGCTTGCCGAGCAGCAGCGGACCCAGGAAGTTGCCCGCGGCGATCACCGCGAAGTAGTAACCGGTGTGGCCCGTGGGCACGTCGAAGAACGTGATCAGGATGGCGCCGAAGCCGAACGTGATGGCGTTGTAGAGGAACGCCTGGCCGATGAAGAGCGAGAGCCCGAGGACCGCCCGGCGCGGGTAGGAGCGGAACACGGTCTTGGCGATCAGGCCGAAGCCGATGCTCTTGCGCTGGTGGATGGTGATCTCGCGGTCCGGCGGGGGCAGCCGGACCCCCTTCTCCTGCTCGATCTCCTTCTCGACGGAGCCGACGAGCCGGTCGGCATCGTCGCCGTAGCCGTGGATGAACTGCCACCGCGGACTCTCCGGGACGTGTCGGCGTACGAGCAGGACGACCAGGCCCAGGACGACACCGAGGGCGAAGCTGAGCCGCCAGCCGAGGTCCTTCGGGAAGATGTCGGTGTCCAGCATCACCACGGACAGCAGGGAACCGCCGACCGCGCCCAGCCAGTAGCTTCCGTTGATGATGAGGTCGACCCGGCCGCGGTAGTGCGACGGGATCAGCTCGTCGATGGCGGAGTTGACGGCCGCGTACTCGCCGCCGATGCCGAAACCGGTGAGGAACCGGAAGAGGAAGAACCACCAGGACTCGAACGACAGCGCCGTCAGCGCGGTCGCGGACAGGTAGACGAGCAGCGTCACCATGAACAGGCGCTTGCGGCCGTAGCGGTCGGTCAGCCAGCCGAAGAACAGCGCGCCGGAACAGGCGCCCGCCACGTACAGGGCCGCGGCGATGCCGGTGATCTGCCCCGAGGTGATGTCCAGGCCGCTGCCGTCCTCGGCGATGCGTCCCGCGACGTTGCCGACGATCGTGACCTCGAGGCCGTCCAGGATCCAGACGGTGCCGAGGCCGATCACGATCATCCAGTGCCATCTGGACCACGGGAGGCGGTCGAGACGGGCCGGTACGGCGGTGGTGATCGTCGGTTCCCCGGGGCTCGGAACAGAGGCCCGTGACATTTCAGATGCCATGTCTCACTCTCCGTCGTGCGCCCCCCGGACATCCCCCTCCGCCGAGTTCCCACGACCGGGGAATCCATGCGGGCGGTTGACGGAACGTCGTCGGGCGACGACCCGGGGTGAGGGGGGTCCGGCGCCGGGGCGGCCTGCGGGCGGCGGGGCCCCGGAGGGCGTCAGGCGGTCCCGGGCCGGGTGAGCAGGGCGAGCGCGGCGGCATGGCCCTCGAACGGAGGCAGATCGACGAGCCGGATGCCGGGGACCGGGGCGGGCCGGGCGGCCGTGCCCACGTACGGTTCGGCGGCCCCCAGCGCCAGGCCCGTGCCCGTGGCCTTCAGCGCGGCCTCCTTGCGGGACCAGCAGCGCGCCAGCGCGGCCGGGCGCGCGGCGGCCGGCAGGGCGTCCAGCTCCGCCCGCTCGCGCGGGTGGAGGACGCTCGCCACGTCCCGCACCGCGGCGTCCGCAGGAACGGCCTCGACGTCCACGCCGACCGGCACCGGGGCGACCGCCACCAGGGCGCGGTCCCCGGAGTGGGAGAGCGAGAAGTGCACGTCGTGGCCCCGGAGGTACGGCTTGCCGTGCGGCCCGCCGCAGCCGGCGCACGCCCGCCGGAGGAAGACGAGCCGTTCGGGCGGCTCGCCCACGTGGCGGCCGAGGGCGAGACGGAGCAGCACATGGGCGACCCGGTGCCGGTCCGCGTCCACCGGGGACCGGAAACGGGCGGTCCGGTCGCGTTCGTCGTCGTCGAGCACGGACGCGAGCGCGCGTGCCGGGGCCGCGGCCTCCGACACGCCGGCCGTCACCACTCCCGGATGACCCGGGACTTCTTCGTACCGCACGACCGGTCAGACTACCCGGCAGGCAGGCAGGCAGGCAGGCAGGCAGGCAGGCAGGCGGGCGCGGCGGCGGCGCGGAGCCGTTCCGGGCCGGGAAATCCTCAGGGTCCCGCCGAACCGGCGCGCCGCTCGTGGCGCGAGCGCGCGAGGCGGTGGGCCGTGCGCAACAGCTCACGGGTCGTCTCCCCGGTGCGCTCGCCCGGGTTCACCACCGCCAGCCAGCCGGCGGTGCCGTGGACGGGGTGTGCGCACACGGTGTCGGCGGCCGCGTGGTCGACCCCGGCGGGAGCCGGTTCACGGGGTGCGCGACCGGTCCACCGGACGAACTCCTCCCTCCCGGCGGCGATGTTCACGCGGAAGACGCCCGGCCGGTCCAGGCGCGAGGTCCCGTCGCCGGGGTAGTCCTTGGTCACGACGGTCGCGAACGGCTGGGTCGTCGCCGGAACCGAGCCGTCGGGCGCGTAGAAGAAGAACGTGTCGCCCCAGCTGATCTCCGGCGTGCCGTCGCCGGGGGCGGGCCTGAGGGTCAGGACGCCGTCGAGGCCGCCCGCGAAGTCGATAATCTCGTCGATGGTCATGTGCTCCAGCGTGGCATTCACGTGCTGGTGGAGACTTCGGGGCCGAAGCGGCCGAAGGCAGGGGGGTGCAGGGGTGAAAGGTCTCCATTCCGGCGGTATGCGCACCGCCGACATCGCGCGACGCGTCGGGTACTCCGTCCAGCAGGTCCGCGACCTGGAACGCGACGGCGTGCTTCCGCCCACGACGCGCACGGACGCGGGCCACCGGATCTACGGGGAGGCGCATCTGCGGGCCGCGCGGGCCTACCGGGCCCTCGCCGGGGGAGTGGGACCGGTGGAGGCCAAGAAGATCGTCCGGGCCTTCCACCGGTTGCCCGTCCCGCAGGCGCTCGCCCTTCTCGACGCGGCGCACGCCCGGCTCGACGCGGAGCGAGGGGAGATCGCGCGGGCGCGGGAGGCCGCCCGCGCGATCTCCGGGGAGCCGATCGAGGACGTGCGCGCGTCGGACTCGATGGGCGTCTCCGAACTCGCCGCCGCCCTCGGCGTGCGCCCCTCGACCCTTCGGCACTGGGACGCGGAGGCCCTCGTCGTCCCGGACCGCGACCCCGTGCGCGGAACGCGGCGCTACACCCCGGCGCAGGTGCGGGACGCCCGGATCGTCCATCAGCTGCGCCGGGCCGGCTACCGCGTCGCGCCGCTCCGGGCCCTCATGCCGGAGTTGCGCCGCGCCCGCCGGTCGGAGGAGGTCGCCGCGGCACTGGCCGCCAGGGAGGCCGGTGTCACCGCCCGGTCCCGGGCCCTTCTGGAGGGGGCGGCGGCGCTCTGCGCCGTGCTCTCCGCGCGCGGATGAACGGTCCGGGGCCGCCCGTGGGCGCCCCGCGCGGACCGGAGGGCCCGGACGGTGCGGCGTCCGTACCGCCCGGTGCCGCCCGCGCCGCCCGCACGGCCCGTCGGTCCCGGTACGAGCTCTGCGGAGGAGAGACGGAGGAGAGACGGAGGAGAGACGGAGGAGAGACGGAGGAGGGACGTCATCCCTTCCGGCCCTCGCCTGTTACCCGCGGGTACGCGATGATGGCGGCCAAGCGACCACACGGCACGGGGACTGGGGCAGCGGTGACGACTTTCGAGGAACGGACCACGGTGCACGCCTTCCGGGACGACGCCCTGGGGGACCACGACGCGGTGGGCCTCGCGGCGGCGATCCGGCGGGGCCAGGTGAGCGCCGCCGAGGCGGCCCGGGACGCGGCCGAACGGGTGCGGACCGTCGAGGAGCGGCTCCACGCGGTCCAGGTGTACGCCGAACCCCCGGTCCCCGGGCCGGGAACGGGCCTCTTCGCCGGAGTGCCGTCCTTCGTCAAGGACAACACCGACTACCGGGGGCTGCCCACCGGCCACGGCAGCGCGGCCTTCACCCCCCGGCCCGCCCGCCGGCACGCGGCCTTCACCCGGCAGTTCCTCAGCAGCGGCGTCACCGTCCTCGGCAAGACCAGGCTGCCCGAGTTCGGCTTCAGCCCCTCCACCGAGTACGAGGGCGCCGAGCCCGTCCGCAACCCCTGGGACACCGGCCGCTCGGCGGGCGGTTCGTCGGGCGGCAGCGCGGCGCTCGTGGCCGCCGGGGCGGTGCCGATCGCCCACGCCAACGACGGCGGCGGTTCCATCCGCATCCCCGCCGCCTGCTGCGGACTCGTCGGGCTGAAGCCGAGCCGCGGCCGGGTCGTGCCGAGCGCCCAGAGCCGCCGACTCCCGCTCGACATCGTCTCCGACGGCATCGTCAGCCGCTCCGTGCGGGACTCCGCCGCCTTCCTCGCCGCCGCCGAGACGCACTGGCGCAACCCGGAACTGCCGCCCCTGGGACTGGTGGAGGGCCCCTCGGACCGCCGGCTGCGCGTCGGTTTCCTCCTGGACTCGCCGACCGGTGTCCCCTCCGACGACGCGACCCGGGCCGCCGTCACGGAGACCGCGGCGCGGCTCGAACGGCTCGGCCACGCCGTGGAACCGGTGGAGATCCCCGTGGACCCCCGTTTCACCGACGACTTCCTCACCTACTGGGGGTTCCTGTCGTTCCTCCTCGGCGCCACGGGCCGCACCCTCGGCGCCGACTTCGACCGGCGCCGCATGGACGCCCTCAGCCAGGGGCTGCGCGCCACCTACCTGGAGAACTGGCGCCGTACCCCGGGCGTCCTGCGGAGGCTGAGGCGTGCGCGGGAGGCGTACGCGGCGGCGTTCCGCGGCCTCGACCTCGTGCTCTCCCCCGTGCTCGCCCACACCACGCCCCGGATCGGCCACCTCGGGCCGGACGTTCCGTACCCGGCGCTGATCGAGCGGATCCTCGCGTACGTCGCGTTCACGCCGATCGACAACGTCGTCGGCACCCCGTCGATCTCGCTCCCCCTGGGCGCGACGGAGGACGGGCTGCCCGTGGGCGTCATGTTCGCCGGGCGGCCGGGGAGCGAACGGACGCTCCTGGAGGTCGCGTTCGCCCTGGAGGCGGACCGTCCCTTCCGGCGCGTCCAGGACGTCTGACCCCGTCGGCGGGGGAGGGGCCGCGGCCGTCCGTACGGTACCGGCGGGTGCCGTGTCCTCCCTCCGCGCGGCACCGGTCAGCCGGGCGCGGGCGGATCGACCGGAAGGCCGGCCGTGTGCGCCGCCTCGGCCAGCACCTCGCGCAGCATGCCCCGGGTGAGCCGGCCGGTGAAGACGTTGCGCTGGCTGACGTGGTAGCAGCCGAACACCGTGAGCGCGCTGCCCGTTCCGTCCTCCGGTGCCAGGACCGTCCGCACGCCGTGCCCGAACTTCGGGCGCGGCACGGGCGCGATCCAGCCGGCCCGGGTGAGGGCCGGCAGCGCGGCCTGCCAGCCGAAGCCGCCCAGGACGACGACGGACCGCAGCGTCGGGCGCAGCAGTCGCGCCTCCCGGGCCAGCCACGGGCGGCAGGTGTCGCGCTCGGCGGGCGTGGGGCTGTTGCCGGGCGGCGCGCAGTGCACGGGCGCCGTGACCCTGACCCCGTACAGTTCGAGGCCGTCCTCCGGGCCCGTGACCGTCTCCCGCGAGGCCAGGCCGAGTCCGTACAGCGTCGCGTACAGCAGGTCGCCGGCCCGGTCGCCGGTGAACATCCGGCCGGTCCGGTTCCCGCCGTGCGCGGCGGGGGCGAGGCCGGTGATCAGCATCCCGGCGTCCGGCGGGCCGTACCCGGGCACCGGCCGCCCCCAGTACTCCTGGTCCCGGAACGCGGCCCGCTTCACCCGGGCGGTCTCCTCCCGCCACGCCACGAGGCGCGGGCAGGCCCGGCACCGTACGAGGCGCGCGTCGAGCCCCGCCACGGTGCGCGTCCCGGGCGCGGTGCGGGCGGGGTAGTCCTCGGCAGCGCACATTGATCGATCCGCTCCGTCCGGAAGGCGGTGTCCTTTCCGGATGCTCCCTACCCGCCGCGACCGCGATGTCATCGGAATGGCCGATTCCCGCCTTGATTGCCGAGGGGCACCATGGTTTGACTGATACTTAGGTTAGGCTACCCTAAGTCTCGTGCGAGCTGGTGAAGAGAGAACCGAGGCCGGGAGACCCCGCGGCCATGAACTGTCGGCCACGGGAGTCACCGTGGCGTACGGGGGCGCCGACGTCGTCCACGACGCGGCCCTGACGCTGCGGCCCGGCCGGGTCACCGTCCTGGTCGGCCCCAACGGCAGCGGGAAGTCGACGCTCCTGCGCACGGTCTCGCGCCTGCAGCGGCCCCGGACCGCCACGCTCGTCATCGACGGCGACACGGACGGCCTCGCGCTCTCCCCCCGCGCGTTCTCCCGCCGCGTCGCCCTGCTCACCCAGGGACGCCCCACCCCCGGCGGCCTGACCGTGCGGGACGTCGTGGAGTTCGGCCGCCACCCCTACCGGGGCCGCTGGGGGAGGACGGACCCGGGAGGCCGGGCCGCCGTGGACCGCGCGCTCGCCCTCACCGGAGTCGCCGAACTCGCCGACCGGGGCGCCGAGCACCTGTCCGGCGGGCAGCTCCAGCGGGTCTGGCTCGCCGGCTGCCTCGCCCAGGAGACCGGCGTCCTGCTCCTGGACGAGCCCACCACCTACCTCGACCTGCGCTACCAGGTCGAACTCCTGGACCTGATCCGCGATCTGGCGGACGACCACGGCATCGCCGTCGGCGCCGTCCTGCACGACCTCGACCAGGCCGCGGCCGTCGCCGACCGGATCGTCCTGCTCCGCGCGGGACGGGTCGTCGCCGACGGCCCCCCGCGGGACGTCCTGACGGGCCCGCGCCTGACCGAGACGTACGGCATCCGCGTCGAAGTCGACACCGACCCCCTGACCGGCCGGCCGCGCACCCGCGCCGTCGGCCGGCACCACACGCGAAGCGAAAGGCTCCCCAGCCCCTCATGAAGCGCCTCCTCCTGACCGCGGCCGCCGCCACCGCCGCGGCCCTCGCCCTGAGCGCCTGCGGCACCACCGAACCCGCCGCCGAGAAGAAGGCGGACAAGGCGGCCGAGCGCATCACCCTCACCGACTCCAAGGGCGTCGAAGTCGTCCTCGACGGCCCCGCGAAGAAGGTCGTCGGCACCGAGTGGAACGTCGTGGAGAGCCTGGTCTCCCTCGGCGTCGACCCCGTCGGCGTCGCGGACGTCAAGGGCTACGGGACGTGGAACACCGCCGCCCCGCTGAAGAACGACCCCAAGGACATCGGCACCCGCGGCGAGCCGAGCGTGGAGACCGTCGCCGCCCTCGCACCGGACCTCGTCGTCGCCACCGGTGACCTGCCGCCGGCCGCCGTGCGGCAGCTGCGCAAGGTCGCGCCCGTCCTGGAGCTGAAGGCCGCCGACGCCTCCGACCCGATCGGCCGGATGACGGAGAACCTGAACCTCATCGCCCGGGCCACCGGCACCACCGAGCGGGCCGGCAAGCTCGTGAAGGACCTCGACGCCAAGATCGAGGACGGCCGGAAGAAGCTCGCCGCCGCCGGCCTCGCCGGCGCGAAGTACGCCTTCGCCGACGGCTACCTCGTCTCCCAGCAGGTCTCCCTGCGGCCCTACACCGACGGTTCCCTCATCGGCGCCGTCAACGAGAGGCTCGGCCTGAGGAACGCCTGGACCGTCGAGGGCGACCCGGCCTACGGCCTCGGCAAGACCGACGTCGAGGGCCTCACCCGGCTCGGCGACGTGCACTTCGCCTACGTCGGCAACGACCAGGACCCGAGCAGCAACCCCTTCACCGGCGTCCTCGCCGAGGACAAGGTGTGGACCTCGCTGCCGTTCGTCAAGAAGGGCAACGTCCACCGCCTGCCCGACGGCATCTGGATGTTCGGCGGACCCGCGTCGATGGGCGAGTACGCCGACGCGGTGGTCGGGGAGCTGACGAAGTAACACCATGGCCGTCACCGCAACCACCCCCGTCCCCCGTCCGACGGCGGCCGCGTCCCGGACGGGCGCGGCCGCGGTGACGGCCGCACTGGTCCTCCTCGTCGCGGGCCTCGCCCTCGTCGACCTCACCCGGGGCACGGCCGCCGTCGGCGCCGCCGAGGTCGGGAAGGCGCTCACCGGCCGGGCCGACCGGGCCGACGCGTCCGTCGTCATCGCCTCCCGGCTGCCGAGGGCGGTCGCCGGACTGCTCGTCGGCGCCGCCCTCGGCATGGCGGGCTCCGCCCTCCAGGCCGTCAGCCGCAACGTCATCGCCTCGCCGGACACCCTCGCGGTGAACGCGGGCTCCTACCTGGCCCTCGGCCTCACCGCCGTCACCGGCGCCTCGCTCCCGCTCTTCGCCACCTCGGGAGTCGCCTTCGCCGGCGGTCTGCTCGCGGCGGCCGTCGTCCTCGGCCTCTCCGGACTCGGCGCGGGCACCGTCCGGCTCGTTCTCGCCGGCAGCGCCCTCACCCTCGGCGTCACCGCCGTCACCCAGGGACTGCTCCTGCTGTTCCCGAAGGAGACGGAGGGCCTCTACCAGTGGAACCAGGGCGGCATCTCGCAGAGCGGCTTCGACGCCGTCCTGCGGATGGCGCCCGTCGTCCTCGCCGGGCTCGCCGGACTGCTCCTCGTCGCCCGCCGGGTCGACGCCCTCGCCCTCGGCGACGACGCGGCCCGCGGCCTCGGCGTCCCGGTCCGCGCCACCCGGATCACCACCGTCGTCCTCGCCGCGCTCCTCTCGGCGGCGGCGGTCACGCTCGCCGGACCGATCGGCTTCGTCGGCCTGTGCGCCCCCGCGCTCGTCCGCGGCCTCGCGCGCCGGGTCCGGCGGCTCCACCGCTCCCGTACGGGCCTGCCGGTCACGGGCCTCACCGGCGCCGCCCTCGTCCTCGGCTCGGACGTGCTGCTGCGTGCCGTCGTCCCCCCGGACACCGCCGTCGCCGTGCCGACCGGCGTCGTCACCAGCCTCGTCGGTGCCGTCTTCCTGATCGTGATGGCCGCCGGGGCCCGGGACACCGCCGGGGCCGCGCCGCCCGACCGGGTGCGCATCAGGAGCCGGGCCGTCTTCCTCGTCACCACGGGCGTGCTCGTCGCCGCCGCGGCCGGCGTCGTCGTCGCCGGCGTCCTGCTCGGCGACTCCGGGCTGCTCCTGGGCGACGTCGTGAACTGGGCCCTGGGCCGGGCGGGCCGGACCGTCTCCTTCGTGCTCGACACCCGGGTGCCCCGGGTCCTCGCGGCGCTCCTCGCGGGCGCCGCGCTCGCCCTGGCCGGCACGCTCGTCCAGGCAGTGACCCGCAACCCGCTCGCGGAACCCGGCACCCTCGGCGTCTCCGGCGGCGCCGCGCTCGGCGCCGTCCTCCTCGTCACCACCGTGCCGTCGGCGGGCACGTGGGGCGTGGCCGGTGCCGCGTTCGGGGGCGCCGCCCTCAGCTCCGCCCTCGTCTTCGGCCTGGCCGCGCGCGACGGGTTCCAGCAGAACCGGCTCGTCCTCGTCGGGTTCGGCGTCGCCACCGCGACCGCCGCGCTGATCAGCCTGCTCATCGTGCTCACCGACCCGTTCAACGCCACGAAGGCGCTCACCTGGCTGTCGGGCTCCACCTACGGGCGGACCCTGCCCGACGCGGTGCCCCTCGCGGTGGTCCTGACGGCGGGTCTGGCCGTCGCCGTCCTGCGGCGCAGGGAACTCGACCTGGTCTCGCTCGACGAGGACACCCCCCGGCTCCTCGGGCTCGACCTCGGGCGCGGGCGCCTGGGCTTCCTGGTCCTGGCCGTCCTGCTCAGCGCCACCGCCGTGGCCGCCGCCGGCACGATCGGCTTCGTCGGGCTCGTCGCCCCGCACGCCGCCCGCGCCCTGGCGGGCCGCCGTCACGTGCGCGTGGTGCCGGTGGCGGTCCTCCTCGGTGCGGCGCTCGTCTGCGCCGCGGACCTGGTGGGCCGGACGGTGATCGCGCCGGCCCAGCTCGGCGCCGGCATGATGACGGCCGTCATCGGCACGCCGTACTTCCTCCACCTGCTGGTCCGCGGCCGCCGCTGAGGGACCGCCGGACCGCCGGAGAAGGAAGACCGGGCCGCCGGACAAGGAAGAAGGGGGCCGCGGGTCCCCGACCGGGGCCCGCGGCCCCCTTCGGTCCGTCCCGGCTCTTCGGTCCGCTCTCCTTCCTCTTCCCCCCTCTTCCCCGGGCCTCTTCCTCGGGGCCGGGGCCGAGCCGGCCTTCCGCGAGGACGTCCGGACGGGTCCGCGAGGGGCCGGTCCTGCCGAGCGTCCCGGAACGGCCCGGCGTAGGGTCCGCGTATGGGAGAGCCCGCGGGCGCGGACGCCGAGGACGTCTTCAGCGGTGAGGGGCTGGACGCCGTCCTCGTCGACGTGATGCGTGACACCGGGGCCTCGGTCGGCCTCGTGTACCTCCGGGCGCCGGGGGAGCGGATGCTGCGCCTGGTGCTGGGGTCGGGCATCGCCCGGGGGATCGCCGCCCCGTGGGTCCGGGTGGCGGTCGACGCGCCGTCCCCGGTGGCCGACGCCGTGCGGGACCGGGAGATCGTGTGGCTGGCGGGACCGCAGGAGATCGCCCGCCGCTATCCGCGCCTGGGGATCATGCTGCCGTACGACTTCCTGCTGGCCGCGGCCCCGATCGCCGACGACACCGAGGTGCGGGGCGGGCTCGTCCTGCTGTGGCCGGTCTGGCACCCGCCCCAGCTCGACGAGCAGGAGCGCGAGACGCTCGACGCCTGCGGGCGCCGGGCCGCCCGCCTGCTGCGCCGGGCGGCCGAACGGGGGCCGGTGCCCTACCCCTCGGAGCCGCGCCTCGTGCACGCGGAACGGCCCGTCGAGGTCGATCCCGTCGTGGCCCGGTCCGCCTTCCGCTTCGCCGAACGGCTGCCCGTCGGATGCTGTGCCCTGGACCTCGACGGACGTCTCACCTTCGTCAACTCCGCCGCCGCCGAACTGGTCGGCGCCGACGCGGCGGCGCTGCTCGGCAGGCGTCCCTGGGAGGTGCTGCCCTGGCTGAACGACCCCGTCTTCGAGGACCGCTACCGCGCGGCGGCGGTCACCCGGCGGCCGATGGCGTTCACCGTCGCACGGCGGCCGTCGACGTGCCTCCTGTTCGAGCTGTACCCGGACGTCACCGGAATCAGCGTCCACGTCACCCGGGTGACGGGCGACGCCGGGACGGGCTACGACGGAACGGATGACGACAGGCCGGAAGGGGACGGGGCGGGGGAGGGCCGGGCGGAAGAGGACGGCGCGAGGGAGGCTCGGGCGGAAGAGGGCGGCGCGGAAGAAGGCGGGAGAGGCGCGCCCGGAGCGTGTGCGGCGGACTCCCCGGTCCTCCCGGACTCCCCGGCCCGGGAGCCCGGAAGGGCGGGGGAGCCCGGTGTGCCCGTCCCGCACCCCGGGCGCGCCGAGCCCGTCGGCGCCACGGCGGTGTACCACCTCATGCACGTGGCGGCGACCCTGGCGGAGGCGGCCGGCGTCCACGACGTCGTGGACCTCGCCGCCGACCAGATCGTGCCCGCCTTCGGCCCGCAGGGCCTGGCCCTGATGAGCGTGGACGAAGGGCGGCTGCGCATCATCGGCCACCGCGGCTACAGCCAGGAGTTCGTGGACCGCTTCGACGGCACCCCCCTGACGGCGCCGGTCGCCGGCGCCCAGGTCGTCGCCACCGGCGTGCCCCTCTTCTTTCCCACGTCCGAGGACCTGTACCGAGCCCATCCGCACGCCCCGCGCTACGAGGGCCGTGCCGCCTGGGCGTTCCTGCCGCTGATCGCCTCCGGCCGCCCGGTGGGCTCCCTGATCCTCTCGTACGGCCGGCCGCGCCCTTTCCCGGGTTCCGAGCGGGCGCTGCTGACCTCCCTGGCGGGGCTGATCGCCCAGGCGCTCGCGCGGGCCCGTCTCTACGACGCCCAGCACTCCCTCGCGCGCGGTCTCCAGACCGGCCTCCTCCCGCACGGCCTGACCGCGTTCCCGGGGATCGCGGCCACCGCCCGTTATCTGCCGGCCGGACACGGCATGGACATCGGGGGCGACTTCTACGACCTCATCCGTGCCGCCCACGACACCGTGATCGCCGTCATCGGTGATGTCCAGGGGCACGACACCAACGCCGCCGTCCTCATGGGCCAGGTGCGCACCGCCGTCCACGCGCACGCGACGGCCGGCGCCTCCCCCGGCGACATCCTGGCCCGTACGAACAAGCTCCTGAACGACCTGGAACCGGACCGCTTCACCAGTTGTCTGATCGTCGCGCTCGACCTCGCCCGCCACCGGCTCCGGCTCGCCACGGCGGGCCACCCACCACCGCTCCTGCGCGCGCCGGACGGCCCGACCCGGCTCCTGGAGGCCCCGCCGGGTCTCCTCCTCGGGATCGCGCCGGACGTCGAGTACCCCACCGCGGAGGTGTCCTGGGAGCCGGGCGCCGTCCTCGCCCTGCACACCGACGGACTCGTGGAGGTGCCGGGCGCCGACATCGGCGTCGCCACGGCGGAGCTGGCCGACCGGCTCGCGCGGTCCCGGCCCGACGACCTGGACGCCCTCGCGGACGGTCTGATCCGGCACGTGAAGGACCCCGCGCGCCGCACCGACGACGTCGCCCTCCTGCTCGTCCGCCGCGACCCCTGACAGGGCCCCCCTTGCCGCGCCTATCGAATGTCGATAGCTTGTTATCGATATTCGATCGAAGGGGATGTCATGGGGAAATGGACGGTGCTCGCCCTGCGAGCCGTGCTCGGGGCGCTGCTCGCCGGTTCGGTCTTCGTGGAGGCGGTGATGGTGCCGCTGCTGGCCGCCGATCTGGACGGGCTCAGGCCGGAGTACGCCCACCTCCGCACCCCGGTGCCGGTGCTCCTGGTCCTGGGCGCGCTGACGGCGCAGACCGTGCTGGTCTGCGTGTGGCGGCTCGTCACGATGGTGCGGCGCGGCACGGTGTTCTCGCACGCCGCCTTCCGGTACGTGGACGTCGTCACGGGCGCCTTCGCGTGCGGCGCCGTCCTGGTGTTCGCGTTCGCCGCCCTCCTGGCCCCCGGCGAGGCCGTCGCCCCGGGCGTCGTCCTCCTGATCTGCGGGGTGAGCCTCGCGGTCCTGGGGGTGGCCCTGATCGTGCTCGTGCTGCGGACCCTGCTCGCCCAGGCCGTCGAGCGCGAGGCGGAGGCGACGCGCATGCGGGCCGAGCTCGCCGAGGTGATCTGATGCCGATCGTCGTGGACATCGACGTGATGCTGGCCCGCCGCAAGATGTCCGCGGGCGAACTCGCGGAACGCGTCGGCATCACCCCGGCCAACCTCGCCGTCCTCAAGAACGGCCGCGCCAAGGCGGTGCGCTTCGCCACGCTCGGAGCCCTCTGCGACGCCCTCGACTGCCAGCCGGGCGACCTGCTGCGCTGGGAGGCGGAGGACCCGGCGGGCCCGTCGCGGAGAGCCGACGCGGTGGCGACGGCCGGCCAGAACGGCTAGGGCGCGTGTCGGAAGTCCCGTCTGCCCGGCGGCGCCCGGCACGCACTCCCCCGTAGCCCTTCGGGCACGGGGGCGCCCCCAGCGGCGTTGTCGGGCTCGCCCCGATGCATCCAGTATCGGGGCGACCCTCCGCCTTGCGATCGCACGCACCGGACACCGCCGGGCCCGCCCTCCGGGCGGACGACGCCCCTTTCGACACCCGCCCTACTGATCTTTTCGTTAGTTGGGTGGGGTTGGTGGGTGGAGGGTGAGTCCGGTGTGGGCGAGGAAGGACCAGGGCAGTTGGGGGTTGGTGTTGATGCGGTGGATGCCCTGCTCGGCGGCGTCGGCGACATCGGCGAGGTGGTCGCCGGCGAGGTTGGCGAGCTCGCGTTTCTTGAGCGAGGACCACAGCAGTTCCACCGGGTTGAGCTCGGGCGCGTAAGCCGGTAATCGCTCCAGGGTGAGCCAGTCCTGCTCGGCGACCCAGGCCCGCATGGCCCGGCTCCAGTGGGCGGACAGCCCGTCCCGGACCAGTACCACCCGCTCGCCGTTGCAGAACGTCTTGGTCTGCTCCAGGACCTCGATGAGTGTGGCGGTGTCGTAGCTGCCGGGCTTGAGGTGGAAGCACAGCCGAGGACCACGGTCCGGGTCGGCGGCGTGGCAGCCGAGGGCGCCGGCCATCGAGGCGCGTTTCCAGTTCAGCCGGTGCCGCAGGAGCGGGGTGCGGCCGCGGGGCGCGTAGGTGCGGCGGACCTGCGGCAGCAGCGAGACTCCCGACTCGTCGAGGAAGACGATCCAGGCACGTGTGTTCACCACCCCTTTTTGATCCGCGGCCACTCATGGGCGATCCAGCGGGCGATCTCGGACTCGTCGCGTTCGACCGCCCGCCGTTCGGGTCGCTGCAGGCTCCATCCGAGCCGGCCGGCCAGCAGCCGCCACACCGAAGTCTTCGACAGCGCCACCCCAGTCACCCGCGTGACAACCGCACCGACCCGCTCCAGGGTCCACAGATCGGCCTCGAAACCATGGGCCTGGGCGCCCCGTTCCAGCGCGGTCCGCACCCGCTCGACCTGGGCATCGTCCAGTTTGGGCGGACGACCGGTGGCCGGACGCCGACGCAACCCGTCGGCGCCGCCTTCCTCCCAGACCCGCCTCCACCGCCGCACACTCTCCTCGCTGACTCCCAACATCCGCGCGATCTCAGCACCAGGACGTTCCTGACCGAACAGCTCGGCCGCCCGCACACGCCGGGCCTCGGACAGCTGCGGCCGCGTCAGAGGAGGAACAACAGGCGAAGGCTTGAAAGACACCACATCAGGGTCCCACCAACGAGGCCGGCACACCCACGGAACTAACGAAAAGATCAGTAGTACTGCCGCGGTGTGTGGCGTGATGGTCGGTGGCCCCGGGCGGCGCGTGTCCGCGTCGTCTGCAGGGGCTGGTGCGGGCCTGGAACTGGCATCGGCGGCCCCTGTGGGACCAGTGCGTGATGTGGGCGACGGGTGCGGGTCGGTCCTTACGCGGGACGCCGGAAGCGGTCAGTAGAGCCGGTTCACGACGTTCTTCACCGTGGTGTTCTTGAAGTAGTCGACCGGCGGGGCGCTCCAGTTGCTCTCCCACTCGATGAGCGTGACGGTATCCCCGTCGCGGCCCACGCCGAACAAGTGGTTGTGGTAGGTGCCGCCGGAGGGATACTCAACGCGCATGCCCTGCACGGTGGCCCCTTCTTCCACGTTGACCGTCCCGTAGTCGTAGCCCGTCACGACGGCAAGGGGGCCGTGGTCAGGTGACGCCGGGCAGTCCGCGTACACCTGGCGTGCATAGGCGGCGAACTCAATCGCCTCTGCCTCCGACTCGAAGACGACCGTGTTCTGGCGGCCAGCAGCGGTCTCGGACGTGGAGACCTCACGACTCCACACGTTGACCTCAGGGTAGGGCCACGAGCGGCCGCACGCGGGGGAGATCCAGCCGCGCTGGGCAGCCGCGCCGTACCAGGTGGTGCCGTCCTTGGGCATGTCGGAGAGGTAGACCATGCCGGGCCTGGGTCGCCACTCGGCAGCGATCGCCTCGGCTCCCAAGGCCGTCACCCATATCGCCGCGGTCAGGGCGGCCGTGATCGCCCCGCGCAATGCTTTCCGTGTGGTCATCGAATCCCCCTAGGTGTTCGGTTCGTCGGCCCTCCCCTGTCCGGGCTCCCTGGGCTGTGACCTCAGCCTGCCGCCGCTTTCGTCTTCTATGCTGTCTCTTCGGGCGGAATGGCGAGCACCGCCCTCGCATCTGGCCGGAAAAGCCACCTGTCAGGGCAAGAACCGTTGCAGTACTAGTGCCGCATCAGGCAACGTTCGCCCTGCTGAGAAAACGGCAGAGGTCAGCGCGGTGGGGTTCCGAAGGCCGTGGAGCTGGACTCGGCGTCGGGATCACTCCGCGGCAAAATGGCCGACCCCCGAGGCCGGAGCGTGTCAGGATCCTCGAATGGAGATCCGTCGTGCCACTCAGGTTGGGGCAGTCAACGCCGCTGGGCACCTCTTCGACACCGCCCCAGGGCGGGAGGCCACTGACCGGTTCCTGACGGACGAATGCCATCACCTCCTGATCGCCTACGTGGACGACATCCCGGCGGGGATGGTCACCGGTGTCGAGATGACCCATCCGGACAAGGGAACCGAGATGTTCCTGTACGAGCTGGGCGTGGACGAGTCGTTCCGTGGGCGTGGTATCGGCCAGGCTCTGGTGTCGGCGCTTGCGGACCTGTCACGTGAACGGGGCTGCTACGGCGTGTGGACGATCACGGACGAAGAGAATGCGGCGGCACTGGCGACGTACCGCCGCGCTGGCGGCGTCGCGGAAACGGGACAGGTCGTACTCACCTGGACGTTCGATCAGCTGTAGACCGACGCAACGGATCCCCCTCCCGCACCAGACGGTTGGCGGCCTGCCGTCCGGCTGCTACCTGGGACGTGCGGTTTCGGTCAAGCTGTCCTGGTGGCTGAACGCGTACAGATCCGCGAGATCGATGACGACGAAGGCAGGCGACTGCTGCGGATCATCCGCAGGGGCACTGGGTCGGTGGTGGCCTGGCGGCGGGCCCAGATGGTGCTGCTGTCCGCGCAGGGCATGCCGGTGGCGAAGATCGCCGAGGTGACGTTCACCAGCGCGGACCGGGTCCGGGACGTGATTCACAATTTCAACACCGACGGCTTCGAGTCGCTCTACCCGAAGTACAGGGGCGGCCGGCCGAGCACGTTCACACCGCCCGAGCACCGGGAGATCAAGAAGACCGCCAAGTCCAAGCCGGCCGAGCACGGCCTGCCCTTCTCGACCTGGAGCCTGGCCAAGCTGGCCGACTTCCTGGTCGCCGAGGGGGTGGTCGACGACATCAGCCACGAGGGCCTTCGGGTCCTGCTCCGCGAGGAGGGTGTCTCGTTTCAACGCGTGAAGACCTGGAAGACCTCCCGCGACCCCGACTACGCGGCCAAGAAGGCTCGCGTCGAGCACCTCTACGCGATCGCCGACGGCGAGGTCATACCCGAGGAAGGCGAACCCGAAGTCGTTTTCTGCCTCGACGAGTTCGGCCCGCTAAACCTCCAGCCCCACCCCGGTCGGCAGTGGGCGGAACGCGGCGGCAAAGGCAAGGACCCCGACCGCGAGCCCAGACCCCGCCGGCGGGCCACCTACACCCGACCGCACGGGGTGCGGCACCTGTTCGCCGCCTACGACCTGGCCAAGGACCAGCTCTACGGCCACGTCAAGAAGACCAAGAACCGGTCCAAGTTCCTGGAGTTCTGCCGCTACCTGCGCTCGCTGCACCCGGCGGACGTGCGCATTGCGATCATCTGCGACAACTACTCGCCTCACCTGACGACGAAGCGGTGCCAGCGAGTCGGGACATGGGTGGCCGCGAACAACGTCGAGATCGCCTACACCCCGACCAACAGCTCCTGGCTCAACCGGATCGAGGCCCAGTTCACTGCCCTGCGCTACTTCGCCCTCGACGGCACCGACCACCCCAGCCACAAGACCCAGGGCAGCATGATCCGCCGCTACATCATCTGGCGGAACAAGCACGCCACCGACCAACGCCTGCGCGAAGTCGTGAACAGGGCGAACGTTGCCTGATGCGGCACTAGTCCGTGACGATGGTGATCGTCTGCTCGGGGCGCCCGTCGTAGAGCTGCGCCGTCACGGCATCGTCGTTGGCGGCGGACGCCGTGGAGGTCAGGGCCCAGCCGTTAGGGTTGATTACGGCCTTGCGCTGGGGGTCGTACTTCCACTTCTGTCCGTCGGACCACGCACCGCAGACGTCGGTGAAAACCCCACCGCCTACTTTGAGCGGCCTGGACAGGCACTCGTGACCCTGTGCGGTGTGGAGGTAGCCGTCGCCGGCGAAGACGAACAGTTGGTTGCTGTTGGGGGAGTCGGAGCAGTCATAGGTGATCATGCCGTACCAGCCACCGCGGTCCAGGCAGGCGCCGTTGGCGAAACGGAGGGGCCAGCGGGCGGACTGGCCGAGTCCCGTTTCGGTGATCAGGGTCCCGTCGCTCTGCTTCTGCTGCCGCACCATGCCCTGGCAGGTGCTACTGGTGGACGTCGCCGTGTTCCTGGCGGTGAGAGTGCCCTTGTTGCCGGTCGCCTTCCCCCACCTGTTCTTGGCGTACGCATTGTCCTCGCACACGTAATCGGAGTTGTTCCAGTCGAGGTACTCCACCCAGCTGTTCCAGGTCGGATTGATCTTCGACGATGTCGGGAGCAGGGCTTCGCCGAGGACGAAACCGGTGCCGGCGGTCTCGTCGTTCACGGTGGCCTTGGCCCAGTGGGTCGCGGGGTCGATCTCCACGTGGAAGGTGTAGGTGTGGCCGGTGATGGGGCGGCCGTGGTTGACGGTGTTGTTGGCGCACTGCAGGTGCTGGCCCTCCCCCGCGTTGTTCCAGCAGTGTGATCCCTGGGCGCCGTCCTTGAACTGGAGATCCTCGTCGGCCCAGGTCGACCAGAGGAACTGTCCGTCGTTCTGTCCGCCGAGCTGGAAGCCGATGTAGGAGACGTTCCCGTTGAAGTTGAACTGGGTTGCCCAGTAGACGTTGCCGTCTCCCGGACTGGTGAGCACGGTGTTGCGGAAGTCGACATCCGTCACGGTGCCGCTGGTGTCAAGAGCCCAGTCCGAGTAGGCGCCGGGCGTCGCACCGGACCTGGCCTGGCTGCCCACCGCCGATGGTGCGGTCACGGCCGTCGAGACCCCGGCGGACATGCCGGAGAGCGGCAGGAGCGCGGCGATGACGGCCGGCCAGACGAGGGGGCGGGGAAGAAGCGGCATGCGGGACTCCTCAGCGGAGAGCGGCGAAGAACGGGGATCCCCGGGCGCAGAGAAACGCGCCACCTGAGCGATGGACGGGGAAGCGCACCGAGGATTTCCCTGCGGATGATGCGGTGTAATCAGTCTGCTACTTAAAGTTATCAGACCCGCTCGATGGGCGGCCCCTGTGCCAACAGGAGCGGCGGTGTCAAGCCCATGTGCTCGCGCCCCAGGAGGCGGACCTCCCGCTTCTGGAACCCGCGCCACGCTGCCATCTGAACTCTCACCAGCGGACGGGTTCCAGGCATTCGAACTCCGAGGTTCCACGAACCCGCGCACTTCGCGGAGGCCGGCGCGGAAGCGGCCGGTGCGCAGGTCCTCGACGAAGGCCGCCACGGTCTGGCGGGAGTGGCGGCGTTGTCCCGGGGTGAGGTGGTCCAGGTCGGCGGTGAAGCGGGGGAGGGTCTCGTAGGTCGGCACGCCGGTCCTCCAGGCAGCAAAGAGCCCCCGGCGCTGCCGGGGCGGAGAGTCGGTGACGTGGTGCAGGGCGCGGCGTCTTTGGCCTCCGGGGGAGCGGTACGCAGAGGTGCGCTGGTTGACGGTGAAGTCGTCTGCAGGCGGTTTTCGGTGGCGATGAGGCGGGTGTGACGGGCTGCCGCGCACTACAAACGACGCGGCTACACACCACCAGAACCCGATAAACCATCATGAAAAATACCGTTGCGGTACTAAGGGCGCGTTTCTGGTGGGAGTTCGCCGCCGGGGCCGGCAACGCCACCGCCGCCCAGTGCCTCCACCTCTACCACCTGGCCCGCGGCGAGCTGCGCGACGCCGACCTGTGGGTCCTGCAAGCCGTCAGCGCCGACAGTCCCGCCGTCCCGCGCACCCCCGCCCGCCGTACGGCCGTCCGGCACGAAGCCCTGCGCGCCGCCGTGGGCCGGCTCACCGTCGACGCCGCCGAGGAATCCGGCCACAGCCGGGTCCCGCGCCCCCTCCAGGACCTCGCCGACCGGATCGAAGAACTCGCCGACGCCCTCTGAGGCCAGCAGGCCGGGGCCCTCCTCCCGCGGAGAGGGCCCCGGCCCGCATGCCGGGCGAGTCCATCAGCCTCGACTCGTACGAGGACGCCCAGCCGCACCCGGCAGTGGATCGCCCGGCGCCGCACCGCGCTGGCCTCCAGCGCCCTGCGCGGCGCCGCCTACGCCACCGGCGCCGGAATCGTCGGCCTCGGCTTCTACCAGCAGCAGCTCTGACCACCCGGCGACGCGGGGCCGGACGCCGACGGTGTATCAGCCGGCGGCTCCGGCCCTTCGCCACGGCGCCATAACCTCCGCGAGCGGCTCCTGGTCTTCCTCGCCGATCCCGCCGTTCAGCGCGACGCGGGCCGCGAGGGTGCGGGCGGCGGGAAGGTCCGGGGTGAGGACCGCGAGGACCCGGTCCAGGGCCTCGATCAGGCCGGGCAGGCCGGTGTGGTGGACCGGCCCGAGGTAGTCGTCGAGCAGGCCGGCCAGGCGCTCGGCGTCGTCATCGTGTCCGCCGGTAACCCGGGCGAGCGCGGCGCGGCAGGCCCAGATGGTCCGTGAACAGCCGGGCGAGGTGACGCGGCGTCACCCCTGCCCGTGAGACCAGCGCCTTCGTGCTCAGATCGGCGTCCGGGTGCGCGGCGATGTGCTCGACGAGTCCCCTGACCAGTTCGTCACGCGGCGCCGAAGATGCCGTGAACAGGCTCATCTGTGCCTGGTTGCCGGGCCGTTGCAAATAGACGACCAGGTCGCGGGCCACTTGGCGCGCCAGTTCGGGGCCGTGGTCCTCCTCGATGAACGCGAGCGTGAGGTCCAGGGCGCTGGTGACCCCCGCCGCCGTGTAGACGTTCCCGTCGCGGATGCAGATCGGCGCGGGGTCGATGGTGACCTCCGGGTGCCGGTCGGCCAGCCGGCGGACGTATCGCCAGTGCGTGGTCGCCCGCCGCCCGTCGAGCAGCCCGGCGGCGGTCAGGACCCCCGCCCCCGTGCACACCGACGCGACCCGGTGGCTCTCCCGCGCGAGCCGCCGGACGTGCCCCACGAGCCGCGGATCGCCCGCCGCCCGCTCGAAGCCCACCCCGCCCGACACGATCAGGGTGTCCAGCGGACCGACGAGCCGTTCGAGCGGCTGATCGCTCCCCAGCACGAGCCCCGTACCGCAGACGAACGGACCGCCTCCCGGCCCGACCACACGCACCCGGTACGGCACGGCCGGCACGCCGATCCCGTTGGCCATGGCCAGGGGCGTGGTGACGCACGTGATGTCCAGCAGTTCGGCCGCCTCGTATCCGACCACCACCATCAGCCGCTCCGCCATGCGGCGACCCTGTGCCGGAAGGACGGCTACCCCAATGGACCGGACATCGTTCCGGCGGCTTGTTCCCCGGCGGTCCGTACCGGTCGGACCCTGAAGGCGTAGCCGCACCCACCGTGAGGGGACCCCGATGACCGACTCGGTACACGACGAGACCGAAGGCGGCCGGCCGCACCGGCTGCCGCACCGCTGGCCCACGCTCGTCGCGATCGTCCTGGTGGTCGCGACCTTCGTGGACGGTGTGCCGCCCGTGGGCCTGCTCGCCGGCCTCCTCGGCGTCATGCCCGTGTGCTACCTGTTCTTCGGCGGGTTCCGCGGCGGACTCCGCGCCTTTCGCGTCCTGGCCGTCCAGCTCGCGGGCCTGGCCGGCTTCACCGCCGTGGCCGCGCTCGCCCTCGCCGCCGACGGCACCCTGGGCCTGCGTGTGGTCGCCGTGGGCTGGCTGGCCCACGGGATCTGGGACATCCTCCACCACCGGTCGGGCCGGGTCGTCCCGAGGGCCTGGTCGGAATGGTGCGCCGTCGTCGACGTGGGCGGCGCGCTCGCGATCCTCACCCTCGCCTGACCGGTCGTTTCGGAGCGGGCGAGCCGCAGCGAGCGGTGCCCGCGACCGGCGGGTGCCGGAGACGCCGTCGCGGCCGGACCGAGGAGTGACGCCGTGCCCGTATCCTCGTCCAGCCGTCCAGCCGTCCAGCCGTCCAGCCGTCCAGCCGTCCAGCCGTCCAGCCGTCCAGCCGTCCAGCCGTCCAGCCGTCCAGCCGTCCACCGCCGACGCCTCCTGTCCGTCCGGTTCCGGCCCGTCAGGTGCCGGAGGGGCGGAGACGGACATGCAGGGTCTTGTGACCGTTGCTGATCAGCGAGCCCGCCGGTTCCAGCTCGTCCGCGGGGGTGACCAGCTCGAGGTCGGGGAAACGGTCGAACAGGCCGCGCAACGCGGCGGCGGCCTCCATGCGGGCGAGAGGCGCGCCGAGGCAGTAGTGGACACCATGGCCGAAGGCGAGGTGCTCCTTGGAGAGACGGGTGACGTCGAAGACGTCGGCGCTCTCGCCGTGCCAGCGGGGATGACGGTTGGCGGCGGCGTAGGAGGCGAGGATCGCCTCGCCCCTGGCGATGACCCGGCCGTCGGGCAGGGTGAGGTCGTTGACGGCGTAGCGCAGGGGCAGGTGCGCGACGGCCGGTTCGAGGCGCAGCGTCTCCTCGACCGCGTCGGCCCAGGTGGCGCGTCCGGCGCGGATGTGAGCGAGCTGGTCGCGGTGCGTGGCCAGAAGCACGATCCCCTGGTCGATGGTGTCGACGGTGGTCTGGTAGCCGGCGCTGATGACCAGCAGGAGGGTGTCGCGCAACTCGGCGACGGACAGGGTGCTGCCGTCCTCGTCGCGGGTGGCGATGAGCAGCGAAGTCATGTCCTCGCCGGGTTCACGCCGCTTGTCGGCGATGAGCCGGTCGAGGACCGTGTAGAGGGCGACGGTGTTGGCGTTGGCCTGCTCGGTGGTGAGAGTGGTGTCGAATACTCCGTCGACGACCTCGCGGAAGTCGGTCCGCTGATGGTCGGGGATGCCCATGAGGCGGCCGATGACGGCGATCGGCAGGGGATGGGCGAAGTACTCGCGCAGGTCGACGCTCTCGTCGGCCGGGAGGGCGTCGAGAGCGTCGAGGAGCGTGGTGACGACGGTGTCGACGACCTCGGACAGGCCCGCGGTACGGCGCGCGGTGAAAGCGGGGGAGATCATCCGCCGCAGCCGGCGGTGGTCGGCACCGTAGGCGGTGAACATGTTCTCCACCGCGACCCACAGAGCCAGCGGCCAGGTCTGCACGACCTCGGCGAACTGCGGCCAGTGCCGGCGGGCGTCCTTGGACACATCCGGGCTGTTCAGCAGCTTCTTCAGCACGTCGGGGTCGGAGACGGACCAGGCCCGCACTCCCAGGACGTCGACAGGGACGGCCGCGCCGTGGGAGCGCAGCAGGACGTTCTCGGCGTGACGGTCGGCGCCGGTGGAGTCGAGGACGATCGGGGCGCTGGGCAGGTGCGTCATGAGTGGGCTCCTTCAGGCTGTGCCGGCGGCGGAGAAGATGACCGGACGCTGAGCGAGGACACGGTGAGAGGGACCGGGCGACAGGTCAACCCATCCGGGGAGCAGGGGCGTTGTATTGAAGTCGGGCGTTCGACAGGTAGGTGACGGCGGGTCGGTCTCAGCGAGGGTAAAGGACAGTCCACCACGCTCTCCGTCCTTCCGGCCATCGAGACGTGACGGGGTCGGTCCGTCCTGGTCCTTCACCTCGCCGTTCGGGCCGGTCTCAGCCGGCGGCAGCGTTCGCCAGGACCGTCGGGCCGTGTCCTGTGCGGTGGGTCGGGCCGGCCGTTCGTAGCGGCGGAGGGCTGCGGCGAGGAAGCCGTCCACATCCCCTCCACCGGACCGAGGCCCGAACCGGGAAGCCGTGCGTGAACGGGAAGAGGCCCCAGGCGAACCTGCGGCCCTCCTCACTGCTCGCCGACGGCATCGGCTCGTCAACCGTCTGTCTTTGGCAGGCGGAAGGCCGATGCCCTTCCGGGGCTTGCGGGTCGTGGTCCGGCCGCCCCTTCGCCGGCCCCCACCGTGCCACAGGCCCCTCACCCCGCCCGGTACTTCCGCACCGCCGTCTCGTCGTCGGCCTGTGGCTGGTACTTCACGGCCTGGCGGCCCCCACGGGGCCGACGCATTGCCGGATGAGGATGTGGCTGACGTCGACGAGGTGACGTCTTCACGGCAGCGACCCTAAAGAGTACTTCTCGCGTACATTCAGCGTACGGATTGCGTGCGAACCCCCTGTGTGGCGAGTAGGGTGGGCTCAGGAGGTACTGCATGTCCGAGTTGTTCGACGCGGTCGATGCCCTGCTCGCGTCCCGCGCCGTCCTGCCACCACCGGCGGAACGCAAACGACTGCGCGTCGCGCACGGCCTGACGATCGACGAGGTCGCGTCCGCGCTGAAGGTGCGCCGGGCCACGGTTTCCGGCTGGGAAGCGGGCAAAACCGAACCGCGCCCGCCGGAACGCGACGCGTACGCCCGGCTCCTGGACGGGCTCGCCCAGCTCTACCCCGCCCCGGCTCCGGGGCCCGGCCCGGGGGAGGTCCCGGCGGCCGAGACCGTTCCGGCGGCCGCCGAAGCCGCCCCGGTTCCCGGGACGTTCACCAGCGTGCCCGCCCCGGCGCAAGCGCGGGCCACGGTCACCAAGGAGCCGTTCGAGGCGGCAGTCGCAGCGACGCCCGAACCCACCCCGGCCCCCGCCGCCGCCCCGGCTCGTCCGGCGCCCGCCGCCAGGCCGTTGTCGACGTCGCGCCGCCCGGACGCGCGGAAGGCGGCCCCGGCCGGTATCCCGGCGCCCGGCGACACCGGCCCTCGGTTCGAGAACGGGCCGCTCGCGGTCGTGGACGCCGACGAGTCCGGTCGGGTGGTGGCGTACTGCACCGGCGGCCTGGTCCTGGACGTGCCCGCCAAGTCCCTGCCGTCCCTGGTGGAGTGGACACTGCGCGAGGCGAAGCTCGGGGCTCCGAAGCTGTCGGGGCCGGGCAAGGACGCCGACCCGCTGCTCGTGCTCACCGAGGCCGCGCTGGAGCGCTACGGCCTGCCCGTCACGCTCACGGAGGAGGAGAAGGTCGCCGGGCGCCTGCCGGAGGGCCACAAGGTCATCAAGCAGCTCGCGCGTGCGGAATGGAAGCTGACCAAGCGCGGCTTCGGCCCGTGGGCGCGGATCTACCGGCCCGCGACCGGTTCGGAGCGGGCGTGCGTGCAGCTGTGCATCCCGTCGTGGCACGCGCTGGACACCCGACACTGGGGCACCGCCGGGCAGCTTCCGCCGGCGGAACTCGCCCGCGTCCTGGGCGTGTACGCCTCCCGGGTGATGACGCCGCGCGGCTCGACGGCCGTGACCGGCCTGGAGCTGATGACCGCGCTGCACCCGCCGACCCGGGCCTCCGAGCCGGACGCCGACGGCAAGCGGCACCCGGCCCCATGAACCGAGTAGGAGTAGAGGTGCCTACCCGCCCACTCCGGTTGGTGATCCGGTGCGAACGGACCAGGCCGAGGACATCTGCGAGTCGCTCAAGCGAAGGGATCGCCGCCCTCATGGCCGCGTCAACTGCCTTCAGAGCGTCGACGTAACCAAGCACGAGCCCCCGTGCATCCCCAACCCGTTCCATACGGCGTCACCCCCCTGAGCCCGTGGTTGAAGGGGATTGTTCCACGGTCCGCCAGCATCTCCGCAGGGCGGCATTCTGAAACGATCAGTGAAGCTCCGCCATCTTGAAGTGGCTGGTCAGGGTGCTGGTGTGGTGTCGACTCAGGGTGCTCGTGCTGGTTGTGGTCGGCAGTCTGGGGTGTAGATCGTCTGGCCGGGTTGGTTTTGCGGATTCCCCTCCGCCGTGACCGGGGCCGCTCGTACGCTCCGGCGCATGATGGACCCCGAGATGGTGGAGCGGATCGCCGTATGGCGTGCGGAGCTGGACGGACTCGAAGAACAGCTGGTCAAGCAGCTGTCGGAGGTACGGGCTGAGCGGGACGAGCTGGCCGTGGCCGAGCGGGTGTGGCAGCGGATGAGCGAGCAGCTCGCCGATGAGCGCGCGGAGGCCGGGTCGCCGGTCGTCCAGGTGGCGGGTCGGGCGGTGCGGCTGATCCCGGACCGTGGGCCGGTGGTGGGCGAGTCCGCACTGTCGGCGGAGTACCAGCGCCTCCTGACCGCGGTGCGGCAGGCCGGCGGTCCGGTCTCCACCCGGCAGATCGGCGAGGTGCTGGGTCTGGACACCGGGGTGCGGGGCAAGCCGGAGCCGTTGCGCGGGAAGCTCACGAAGCTGGCCGACCGCGGCTGGCTGCACAAACGACCCGACGGGAAGTTCACCGCCCGGGTGTGACCGGTCCGCACGGTGATCGGAGCGTAACCGAGTTCCCTCCGGCGGGTGTTGGAATTGTGTGACGAATGCCAAAGAGCACGCCGGGGACACCGTGTCCCAGGTCTACCAGTGCCGCCTGCCGCTGTCCACGCACACCCTGAACTACCTCGCCGACCTGCTGCGACGCCATCTCAAAGCGATACGGTCGAGGTGGCGGGCGCTGCCGCCCGGGAGGATCGCGGTGATCGTCCTGGCCGTGCTCCGGCACGACCAGCGCCTGGCCGACATGGCCGGCGGCAACGACATCTCCGCCACCACCGTGCGCCGCTGGCGCGACGAGCTGATCGGGCTGCTCGCCGCGAGGGCCCCGCGTCTGGACCGCGCCCTGAAGAAGATCGCCGAGCGAGGCGGGGAGGTCGTCCTGATCGACGGCACCCTGATCCCCACCCAGCGCCGCACCGGCCGCGCAAACCGCCCGAACTGCTCCGGCAAGCATCGCCGCCACGGCCTGCACGTGCTTGCCCTGACCGACGAGCGGGGCCGGATGATCTGGATATCGGCCGCCCGGCCCGGCCGCACCCACGACATCACCGCCGCCCGCCGCGACCACATCCTGGCCCACCTGCGCGCCGCCGGCCTCGGCGCCCTGGCCGACCTGGGCTTTATCGGCCTGGACGACGACGGGGACAACCCCCGTGGTCGTCACCGGCTTCAAAGCCACCCGTGCCCGCAAGCTCGCACCCGCCGAGAAGGACGCCAACCGCATCCTGACCGCCGGACGCGCCCCGGTCGAACGCGGCCTCGCCCATCTGAAGAACTGGCGGATCACCACCGAACTCCGCACCGACCCCGCTCGCGCCACCCACCTGCTTCGCGCGTTGCTCGTCCTGACGAACATTGAGGTCACCACCGGCAAATGATCTGGACCGCAGGAGGCCCGCGACCAGCACAAGCACCCCGGAACGGCGTCACTGGGCCGGGATCGGCTGGGTGAGGTTCACCGGGTTGCCGTCGGGGTCCTGGATGTGGGCGACGCGCTGTCCCCACGGCATGTCGTTGGGGCCGCCGCGGACCGAGCCGCCCAGCGCCGTCACCCGGCCGAGCGTCTCGTCGACGTCGTCGACACCGATGCTGAGCAGGATCCGCGGGGCCGCCTCGGTCCCCGGGTCCGTCTTGACCACCAGGCCGAGGTCGGTGTCGCCGATGCGCAAGCCGAGGTAGAAGGCCGGGCCTTCCTCCGGAACCCGGAAGATCTCCTCGGCACCGAACAATTTCGTATAGAAGCCGAGCAGGACGTCCTGGTCGGCGGTCAAGATCACCGGCTGGATGGTGGACATGGCACTCCTGTCGAGAACGGTTGTGTCGCTGGGTAGACCGTTCGAGGACGGTGAACTCATCGGCAAAACCGCTCTGCCCAACGATCTGCACCCCAGACTGCCGCCCGCGACCAGTACGAGCAGCCCGAAACGGGGTCACACCATCCCTGCTGACCAGCCACTTCAAGATGGCACGGCCTCAGTAAGTCCTGTCTTCAAACCCTCTCGCGGGGGTGCGTGCGCCACCGACGAAGGCCGCGAGCCCGGTGTCGAAGTCCATGGCGGACGGGACGAACAGGGCGGTTCGGTCCGGTGCGACGTACACCTTGCCGCCGCCACGCCCGGTCTGTACGACGCACACGCCCGCGCCGTCCGCCAGTTCGACGACGTTCACCCCCGCACCCGGTGCGAGGCCGAGGAATGCCTTGCCGACCTCGGCCAGTCGTTCCGTACCGGTCCTCGGCGGTGGGGGCGGAAGAGACGGGTCGGTCACGCGTGCCTTCAGGCCCCGGGGCCTGCAGCCGCACCCGCCGGGCGGCCAGGCGCGTGAACTCGCCGCCCCCTGCTTGGGGAAGCAAGCCTCCTCGTTGCTGTGCACGTGGATCTGTCCCGTGCAGGGCGGGCCGCCGAGCGGCGGCTGCCGACACATGACCTCACGCCGGCAATACGCACACCGCATGACTTCTCCTCGTCCCCCGGTCGCTCCCATGTCCGCCTCTCAGCTCGCCTCGATGCCGCGGGTCGCGAAGGTCTCCCGCTTGCCCGGTGCGACCAGGGTGCCGTCGTCCACGGCGGTGACGCGCTTCAGGTTCGGCAGCAGCGCGAGGTCGTCGAGGGAGTGGATGTCGAAGAGGTCGTCCTCGCCGCCCCAGGCCGGGGCGCAGTGCCGGTAGATCTCGTGGCCGGCGTCGAAGCAGAGCGTCTCGACCTCGGCCAGGAGCTCGTCGCCGATCTCCAGTTCCTCGAAGAAGGTGCGCGACTCGTCGAGGACCTCGTCGTCGACGTCGTTCTCCAGCACGTACACGGCGGGTATGTCGATGCCCCGCTCCCGCATGCGGGTATCGAGATCGAAGGCGGGCGTGAGGAGGTCTCGCCGGTACATGAGCACGTCGATCACGACCAGCTTGAAGTTGAAGTCCTTGAATGCGGCCATGCGGTAGAACTATCACGCGGCTCCGAAACCGCCGGCGGCACGGCCGACGCCCGCCCTGTCCAGGTGCTGGTTCAACGTGACCGCACCTGAGGCGGGCGTCGCCACCGGTACGACAGGCCACCCAGTCCTTCTCCAGGAGCCGCCCCACCAGGTCGGAGGGGAGGTGCCCGGCGCCCTTCGTGGCCGTGCCGATGACGTGCGGCAGGTGATCCGGCGTCGCCTCCGCGCGCCGGATCGCCTCCGCCGCCTGCACTCCGCCGCGCCCACCGGCCTCAAGGGTGACTGGCCGTCGACGACTCCGCCCCGACCTCCGGCGCTGCCGTCGGTCTGCCGGATGGAGGTCCCCCCCACCGCGATCCGGGACGCATCCTGCTCAGTGGCGGAAACGTGCCCACCTGATCGGATGATCTCTTCTCTTCTGGCGGCAGGCCACCAGAAGGGGCTGGGCGCCGGGAGAGGGTCTTCCGGGGTGATGCCGCCGACGACCCTCACCCCGAGCCGGCGGAAGTACCACCAGCGCGAAATCAAGACACGTTAAGCAATGCCACAATTACTGACCGTTATCCCTGCAGGCTCGTCGAGAGAGGTCCCATGCGCATTCTGAAGAGGGCCCGGGTCGTTGCGGCCGCCCTGGGGGTGGTGGCCGGGACGCTGATGGCTTCGGCCGGCCCGGGGGCGTCGGTCTCGCAAGCGGCGACACCCGCGGACGGAGCCACCGCCGCGGCGTCGCGCATCTACGGCGTCGAGATCGTCGAACAGGGCGGCGGGGTCGGCGACCTGCAGACGCAGAGCGTTCGCTGCCCGCAACGACACGGGCAGCATGGGCCGGACGAACTCCCGCTCGGCATCAGACAGTTCATGACGACGTATCACGACACCATGATCCACCAGTGATGATCATTTGAAGACACCGCCCAGGACACAGCCGGAAGGGTCCGTACGGGCGGGGGTCCGTACGGACGGGCCCTCCCTTTCCCGGGGAGGGCCCGTCCGGCGCCGGGAATCCCGCCTTCAGGACTCCAGGGGCGTCCGGAGCGCGCTCCCGCCGTCCGCCCAGGCGTCCAGCACCCGGGCGCCGAGCCGGTCCTCCAGGAACCCGGTCGCCGCGATGCCGAAGGCGACGTCGGGTGCGAGGTCCGGTTCGTCCTCCAGGAGACCGCCCACCACCTCCCGGCGCACCAGCTGCTCGTGGACCGCGTCGGCCTCCACGTGCTCGTCGTAGTACCGCTCCGCCGCCGGTCCCGCGCCCGTCCGCCGCATGGCCGCGACGAGCCGGGCCGCCGCGGGCGGCGAGGTCACCTCGACAGCGGCGAAGTGCCCCACGAGGGCGCCGCGCAGCCGCCGGTGCAGACCGAACAGGGACGACAGGTTGGCGACGGCCAGCGCCTCGGCGCCTACCGCCTCGACGTACCCGCCGTACTCCGGGTCGAGGCCCAGGTCCGCCATGAGTTCCGCGTAGAGCCGCTCGTGCATGTGCTCGGCGCGCCCGCAGCCGAACTCGTCGTACTCGATCGCGACCATCGCCGCCTTGGCGCGGCCGCGCAGCCGGGGGACGACCCACAGGTACGGGTCGGCCTCCCGGAGTTGCGTCACGGAGCGGAGCGCCGCGTACTCGCGCACCTGCCACGGTTCGCCCCGCGAGGCGAGGTGGGCCGAGACGCCGGTGGCCTCGGCGGGCTCCACGAGCAGGGCGCCCAGCTCCTCGTCCGCGTCCCGCCGGTCGTGGCAGTCGTGGCGCAGCGCGCTCTCGAAGCGGTGCTCCAGGAGGGCGCGGGTCCGCAGCAGGTGGGGGTCCCATTCGAGGGCGTCCGCGACCCCGGACCAGCCCCGGTGGTGCAGGCCGTAGCAGAGGTGGAGGGCCAGGTGCAGGTCCTCGCCGTACGGGTCGAGGCGCGCGACGTCCGGGCCGTCCGGCAGTCCTCCGGAGTCTCCCCGCAGGCGTCGCCGGACCGCCCGCGACACCTCGCCGCGGGCCTCGGGCATCTCGGGGGCGCCGGTGTCCGGGCGGGCGAGCCGCGGGGCGGCGGTCATGGGTGCTGGCCTTCCGTCGGTTCGTCCGCCGGGCTGGAGCGCCGTTCCCGGCGGCGGTGGCTGGTGTCGCAGAACGGCGCCCGTCGGCTCCGCCGGCACATGCACAGGGCGACCACGGGTCGCTCGCAGTGCCGCACCGACCCGTCGGGCATGAGGACGTCCACCGGCCCCTCCACGAGCATCGGCCCGTCGTCGAGCGGCCTGAGGAGCGGCGGACCGGTCCGCGGGGAGCCGCCGCCCGTCCGCACGGCCCCGGACCGCGTGTCCGGGAGACCCCGGGAGTCCGGGGAATCCGGGAAGTCCGGGAAGTCCGGGAAGTCCGGAAGAGGGGACACCACACACCACCTGTCGGGTCTCGGATCGTTCTCGTACGCGGCTGCCCGCACGGCCCCCGTCCATGCGCGGGCGGCGGGCGGGGACGTCACGCGCGGGACGCGCGGATCACCACCAGCTCCTCGGTCCGCGTGCCGGGCGGGACGAGGCCCCGGGCGGCGAACCAGTCCTCGCGGGAGGACATGACCGGGCCGAAGGGCTGGACGCGGCGGTCGGTCACCCGGGCGCGCAGCCCGGCCCGGCGCAGTCCGTCCAGGGTGGCGGTCACCCCGGAGAGGGAGGACTGGACGACGAGCAGGGTCCCGGTGGGGGTCAGCAGCCCCGGCACCCGGGCGCAGACCCGGTCCAGGAGCAGCCGCCCGTCCGTCCCCGCGTCCCACGCGCGCCGGGGCCCGCTCGCGGGGAGCGCCGGGTCCTCGCAGGGCACGTACGGCGGGTTCACCGTGATCAGGTCGAAGCGTTCGCGCGCCACCGGGGCGTCCAGGTCCCCGCGGAACAGCCGCACCCGGCAGCGGTACCGGAGCGCGTTGAGCCGGGCCGTGGCCACGGCGGCCCGCGAGATGTCGACGGCGGTGGCCCGGGTGCCGCGCAGGGCGGAGGCGACGGCGACGGCGCCCGTTCCCGTGCACAGGTCCAGCGACCGGGCGCCGCGCGGGAGTTCTTCCCGCGCCAGCCTCGCGAGCAGCAGCGCGGTGTCCCCCTGGGGCGCGTACACCCCGGGGAGCCGGTACATCCGCGGCTGTGCCGCCGGCTCGTCCCGGACGGCGGTGACGGTGTCCTCGTCCACGGAGGGGGTCACATGGGTCACGGGGATCACCCTCCTGCCGGGAGCGGACCGCCGGTGGCTCGCGACCCCCGGTGCCCCGGCACGACCACCGCTCCGCCGCGCGTCGTCGGCGTCCTCACGGTCCCGCTCCTCAACGGCCCCGCCCCTGCTCGGAGGAGTCGGCGGGCGGCTGCCAGGAGTCCCGCCTCGCCTCGGCGGCCGGCGGCTGCGCGACCCGGGAGGGCTGCCTCCGCCGGGCCACCCGCCGGGAACCCCACCAGAACGCGCCGACCAGCAGGGCGGCCACCACGATCCCGACCACGGGGAACAGCATCGAGGAAGACCCCTCGGCGGCCAGCGGAGAGGGCTGCGGGGAGGCGGAAAGAGTCCAGAGGAGCATGATCGCCCTTCCTGTCGGGGACGGGGCCGGCCGGTTCAGAACGGCGGGTACCCCCGCGGAGACGAACCATTCGCCACCGGTACCGCGCCCGCCCGCGCCCGCAACCTCGACCGCCCCGCGCCCGTGCCCGTGCCCGCGACCTCGACCGCCCCGCGCCCGTACTCAGCCGGTGGGGGCCCCGAACCACCGGGCCAGCGCCTCGTCGGGTCCGCACCGGCCGTCGCCGACCCACACCACGTGCCCGTCCGGACGGAGCAGCACCGCTGGTACGTCCAGCTCCGCTTCGGCGTCCACGACGTGGTCGACCCGGTCGGCCCAGCCCTCGGCGGAGAACCGCCCCGTCCGGTCCAGGAGCAGCCCCCGGGCCCCGTGCGTCAGCTCGTAGAGGCGGCCCCGCCCCAGCCGTACGTCCCGCATCCGCCGGCCGAGCAGCTCGTGGCCCTCCCCGACGTCGTAACGGACCTCCACGGCCGTGATCATGCCGGTCACGTACCGGTTCACCTCCTCGAAGGCCATCAGCTCCGAGAACAGTCCCCGCAGCGCGGTCGCGCCCGGACCGGTGCCGAGGAGGGTGATCTGCGCGCGCGTGTTGTCCAGGACGGCGGCGCCCACCGGGTGCCGCTCGGTGTGGTAGCTGTCGAGGAGTCCGTCCGGCGCCCGGCCGCCGACCTCGGCGGCCAGCTTCCAGCCGAGGTTGAACGCGTCCTGCACCCCCAGGTTGAGGCCCTGCCCGCCGGTCGGCGGGTGGATGTGCGCCGCGTCGCCGGCCAGCAGCACCCGGCCGGACCGGTAGCGCTCGGCCTGCCGGGTGGCGTCGCCGAAGCGCGAGAGCCAGCGGGGCGCGCGCACGCCGAAGTCGGTGCCCGCGAAGTGCCGCAGCCGCTCCCTGAACTCGTCCAGGGTGGGCGGGGCCGTACGGTCCTCGGCCACCCCGTCGGCGGGCACGACGATGCGGTACAGCCCCTTGTGGCCGTCCACGTCGGGGACGGCCCCGAACCTGAGCTGGGTCCTGCGGACCTCCTCGACGGCGGCGGCGATCACCGCCGGGTCCTCGGTCGCCTCCATGTCGCCGAGCAGCGTCTCGACCGTGGCCGGTTCGCCGGGGAAGCCGATGCCGGCCAGCCCGCGCACCGTGCTGCGACCGCCGTCGCACCCCACGAGGTAGCGCGAGCGCAGCCGCGTGCCGTCGGCCAGGGCGACGTCCACCCCGTCCTCGTCCCGCGCGAGGCCGACCACCTCGCACCCGCGCCTGACCTCGGCCCCGAGCTCCAGGGCGCGTGCGTTCAGCAGCCGTTCGGTGGCCGGTTGCGAGACGGCCAGGCCGTACGGATGGGCCGTGTCGAGGCTGTCCGGCCAGGGTGCGGTGATGCCGCCGAAGAGGCCGCCCACCCGGAACTTCTCACCGGCGGCGAGGAACCGGTCCAGCAGGCCGCGCTGGTCCATCATTTCGACGCTGCGCGTGTGCAGCCCCCGCCCCCGGGACTCCCGGGTCGGCTCGGCCAGCCGCTCCAGGACGACCACGTCCACACCGCCCAGCCGCAGTTCGGCCGCCAGCATCAGGCCGGTCGGTCCGGCACCGACCACGATCACGTCATGCATGGGTACGCCCGTTCGAGAGGAGTCCGGGCCGGCCGCCCCGCGCGCGTCACCGCTCTTTCGGGGTGGTGGCACGCACGCGTCGCGGGCCCGCTGTTTCCGCAGGTCCCGGCCTTGAGCGAGCAATTCTGCGGTCTTCCGGGGGCCTTGCCGCAAGCCCCCCGGTGCGCTATACGTTGAAGAGGGCGAGGAGACCAGACACTCCTTGCCCTCCGTGTTCCGCCCTCACCCGTTCCCGGAAGCGCTCCGGCGGTCCCGGCCCCGGACGCGGGCCCCGCTTCCCCGGACGGCCGGAAGCCCGGTGCCGTCGGGAAGAACGGGGGGCGACCGATGAGTTCCTTCGTGATCCCCGGTCATGGATCATGACCGGTACGGCCACCGCGAACGCGGACGGGGCGCGTGCCGGCCCGATCCGAAGCCGACCGGACACGAGACACCGAGGAACCCGGATGCGCACCCTGATCAGCACCGCCTTCATTTCGCTCGACGGCGTCGTGGAGGCGCCGGGCGGCGAGCCCGGCTACCGGAACGCCGGATGGACCTTCAAGGACGTCGAGTTCCTCCCCGAGGCGTTCGACCTCAAGGGCCGGGAACAGAAGGAGGCTACGGCGATGCTGATGGGCCGGGTCAGCTACGAGGCGTTCAGCCCCGTGTGGCCGGACATGGCGGACTTCGCCGACTACGCGGCCATGCCGAAGTACGTCGTCTCCACCACCCTCACCGAAGGCGATCTGGTGGAGAACTGGGGCGAGACCACGATCCTGCGCTCGCTCGACGAGGTCGCCGCGCTGAAGGCGGCCGAGGGCGGCCCGATCATCGTGCACGGCAGCGCCTCGCTGAACCGGGCCCTGTCCGACGCCGGCCTGATCGACCGTTACCACCTCCTCGTCTTCCCGCTCCTGCTCGGCGCGGGCAAGCGCCTCTTCAGCTCCACGGACAAGGACACCCAGAAGCTGAGGCTCGTCGAGCACGAGGCGTACGCCAACGGCCTGCAGAAGCAGGTCTTCGACGTCGTCCGCTGACGGGCCCCCGCGCCCGTCTCCCGGACGCGGGACACGGTGGGGGAACCCGCCCGGCGGACGCCGGGACCACCGCGCGGCCCCCGGGAGGACGATCCCGGGCCGGGCGGGCCCCGGCCGCGCCGCTCCGCCCGCGCTCGTCAGCGGCCCCGCCCGGGGGCCGGTGACAGCGCGTCGGCCAGGCCGTCGCGGGCCATGCCGTACTCCCTCGGGTGGCCGTCGGCACCGGGCAGGGCGAGGACGGACTCGAACTCCCGCCGCGCCTCGGCGAGTCGGCCCGCCGCCGTATAGGTGGCGCCGAGCCGGACGCGGACCTGCATCTCCAGCCAGGTGCTGGTGTGCCGGGTGAGCGCCGACAGCGCCTCGTGGTGGGCGTCGACGGCCGGGCCGAGGCGTCCCAGGGCGTGTTCCGCCGCGGCCAGCCGGGAGAGGGCCGCCGCGCGCAGCGGCGCGTCGTCGGCCTCGCGGGCCAGGTCGGCCGCCCGCCGCAGCAGTTCCACGGCCTCCGCGGTCCGGCCGAGGGCCAGCCGGGTCTCCGCGACGAAGCACAGGGCGCTGCCGATCGTACGGGGCCGACCGCTCTTCTCGGCGAGCGCGAGGGCGGTCGTGCAGAGGTCGTGGGCCTGCTCGTACCGGCCCCGCTGGTGCTGGATCGCCCCCAGGTTGCAGGTCACGATCCCGGTCAGCCAGTCGTCGCCGAGCCCGGCCGCCCGCTCCACCGCCTCCTCCAGGAGGGCGGTCCCCTCCTCGACGCGGCCCAGCGCCCACTCCGCGACGCCCACTCCGGCGGTGGCCCTGACGCGGTCCCGGGGATCGCCGTGGCCCGAGGCGCGCTCCAGCGCCTCGGCGAACCAGGAACGAGCCTGCCGGAACCGCCCCTGGTGGACGGCGACGAACCCCATGCAGTTGCGCAGCGAGGCGGGCATCCGCCGGTCGGAGGCCCGTTCCGCGCAGGACAGGGCGAGCTCCAGGGCGGCCCGGCACTCCTGGTGGTGCCCCTGGCGGAGCAGGTGGTCGACCAGGGCCTCGGCGATCCAGCAGGCGTGGTCGAACTCCTCCGCCGCGACCGCGTACGCCACCACGTCGACCAGCTCCCCGCCCGCCGCGTCCAGCCACGCGGAGGCGTCCCGCCAGCCGGTGAACGGCGAACCGGGGCCGACGGCACCGGGACCGGTGGGGAACGCGTCCGGGCCCCAGTCGGCGGCGAGCCGCCCGGCGGCCGTGTAGAGCCGCAGGACGGCGTCCCGGCCCGCCGCGGCCTCCGCGGGCGCCTCCGCGGCGAGGTGCCGCGCGTGCGCCCGTACGAGATCGTGCAGCCGGTAGCGGCCGGGATGCGGCTGCTGCACCAGGCTGGCGTCGACCAGGTCCTCCAGGACCTCCTCGGCGTGCTCCCGGGAACAGCCCAGCACGGCGGCGAGGGCGAGGTCGTCGAAGCGGGCGGTCGGCGCCAGGCCCAGCGCGCGGAAACCACGCCGGAGACCGGGCGCGAGCTGGTCGTACGACATCCGGAAGGCGGCCTCCACGCTGCGGTCCTCGGCCCGCAGCTCACCGAGGCCGCGCACGTCGTCGGCGAGCCGGCCGGCCAGGAACTCCAGGGTCCACGAGGGACGGTTCTGCAGCCGCGCGCCCGCGATGCGCAGCGCCAGCGGGAGGCCGCCGCAGCGCCGGGCGAGTTCACGGGCGGCCTCGGGTTCGCGGTCCGCCCGGTCCGTGCCGAGGAGGTCACGGAGCAGACCGACCGCGCCCCCGGTGCCCAGCGGCTCCACGGTGAGCCGCACATCGGCGTCGAGGCCGGGAAGGCGCTGCCGTCCCGCGACGAGGACCCGGCTCCCCGGTCCGGAGGGCAGCAGCGGACGCACCTGCTCGGCGCTGCGGGCGTCGTCCACGACGAGCAGCAGCCGCAGCCCGCTCGTGGCGACGCGCCAGGCGGTGACCAGCTCGGTCGGATCGTCCGGACCGTCCCCGTCGTGGGGGCCGCGCGGCTCGTCGGGAACGTCGTGGCCCCGGTCGCGGACCGCCCGCAGCAGCCGGTGCAGGGCCCGTCCCGGGGCGACCGCCTCGTGGGCGGCGCCGTGCGCGTGCAGGTCCACGAACAGGCAGCCGTCGGGGTACCGGTCGGCGAGCATCCGGGCGGCGCGCACCACCAGGGCCGTCTTGCCGACGCCCGCCGTGCCGTCCACGGTCATCACGGACACCACCCCCGGCGGCGAGGGAGCGGTGAGGAGGGCGAGCTCCGCCTCACGGCCGATCAGGCGGACGGTGTCGCCCGGGAGTTCGTTCCGGCGGCGCGGGCGGGGCACGGTCCGGTCGGGGGGCCCGTCGCGCCGGGGACGGGGGAGAGCGGGGGGAGCGGACCCCCCGGCGGGGCGGTGGCGCGCGACGCCGCTCCCCCCGGCGGGGCCGTCCCCGGAACCGGCACCGTCCGGGTCCCGCACCGCCAGAGGACCCCGGGCGCCCTCCCCGTCCCGGCCGGCGGACTCCCCGGGCCGTGCCGTCCGGCCGAGCAGAACCGCGTCGTCCCGGCGCAGGACGGCCTGGTGCACGCGGCGCAGCTCCTCGCCGGGCTCCATCCCCAGCTCGTCGAGGAGCCGGCGGCGCGTCTCCCGGTAGACGCCCAGGGCCTCGGCCTGCCGGCCGCCGCCGTACAGCGCGCGCATCCGCAGGGCGGCGAGCGGTTCGTCGTGCGTCCGGGCCAGGGGCGCGGCCATGAGGCAGTCCAGGGCCTCCGGGTGACGCCCGAGCAGGAGAAGGCACTCCGCCCGGTCCTGGAGCAGCGTCCGCCGTTGCCGGACCAGGCGCTGCCGCTCGCTCTCCGCGAGCGGCCCCGGCACCCCCGGCAACGGCTCGCCGCGGAGCAGTTCCAGGGCCCGGCCGCCGTGGTCGAGCGCCGCGTCCAGGTCTCCGGCGGCCCTCGCGGTCCGGGCCAGCCCGGTCAGGGCGGCCAGCTCGGCGAGGTCGGTCGCGGCCTCCTCGGACGCGAAGCGGTACCCGCCCTGTCCGCCGAGGATCACCGACCGGCTGGGCCCGGTCCCCGGTACGTCGAGCACCTTGCGCAGCGAGTAGACGTAGCTCGGCAGGACCCGGTGGCCGGTGCCGGGAGGTTCGGCACCCCAGACGTCGTCGAGGAGCCGCCCGTACGTCACGAAGGCGGGCGCGCGCAGGACCAGGGCGGCGAGGACCGCCTGACGGCGCACCGGTCCGAGGGGGATCCGGGTGTCCCCGCGGCGGGCCCGGACGGGGCCCAGCAGGTCGATCCGCACACGTTCCTCCACGCCGGTCGGATACCCGCCCGCCCCCGCTGCCCGCTCGCCCACGTCGTCGTCCCCGTCCTCGCCCGTGCGCCCCGTACCCGCGCACTCCTCCGAACTCCTTGCTTCACCAGGATTTCATCGCCGCCGCAGCACGGTACGGCAGGGTGGGGCGGGTCGTCCCGGGTGCCGGTACGACGGCCGGGGGGGGGGGGGCCCCGGGGGGCGGGGGCCCCCCCCCCCCGCGAGGGGGGGGGCCCAGGCGCCGCCC